>NZ_JAGPXJ010000187.1:0-3620 GCF_018070605.1 Streptomyces sp. B15 | reverse complement strand
GCGTTCACGCATGATCGCGACTGCGGCAATCGCCGCCGCCTTCGTCATGTTCCCGGCAGGCAGCGCTCTCGCGGGCAGCGGACCGGCTCCCGCACCCTCCGAGCGTTCCGCGACGCAGTCCACGGCGCCCTCGCCCAAGGGAAACCCCTTGAGTGAGAAGGCACAGGCTGCCGACGTCTGTGCCGACGCCCACCAGATCGGCCAGACCGGCTACATCAAGCGCGACGGCGAGACCATCGCCTCTGTGAAGCAGTTCTACTCGCCGGACTGCAACGAGAACTACAGCTACGTCTGGCTGTGGCAGGACTTCGTCGACCAGGAAGACACCTACACCGTCAGCACCGGGATCCACAGCAGCACCCAGGGCAAGGATCTCGGCACCCAGAAGTTCCCGGCTGACACGGGCCAGGAGTACTGGTCGGCAGGCACCGACACGGTCGACGACTGCACCACCGGGTTCGGCACCGTGCTCCCGGAAGGATCCTCCACCACGTACAGGGGAATCACCGACGAGCGCTGCTGACCGCCTCTCAACCACGCGTGCCGGACGCCACGTTCAACTGAACGCTCGTCGACACGCGTACCACCGCCAGAGCGCCCCGGCCGTCTGCCAGACGGTCGGGGCGCACCTTTCAGCCGGACCCACCGCGCGTCATGAAGCCCGGCTGCGAGGGGGCGAGGCGTCCGGGTCCGGAGTGTCCCCCACGTCCACCCCGCTCCCCTGGCCACGTACGTCCATCACGAAGTGGGCGTAGCCGGCGAGCGGCCACATGCCCCAGGTGTGCGGCAGTCCCCGGCCGGCGCCGTATCCGTGGTACCGGACGACCAGCGGCAGCGGCTCCGTCGCGCCCGCGGGCGCCGTGAACCAGCCCCGGATGGGATGGCCTCCGTATCCGGCGAAGGTGACCTCCCAGGTGCGGACGCCGGTGAGGCCGGTGTCGACCGGTTCGAAGGAGATCCGTGGCGCGCGTCCGCGGGTGGCGTCGAGGGTCTGGCGCCAGAAGACGTCGAAGTCCTCCTGTTCGGCCACCCTGGGGCGGTATGCGCGCAGTTCGGCCAGGGGCATGTCGTATTGCGTCATGGGGGCTCCGCTTCTGGGCTGTGCTCCTCGCCGGCCCGCGTCCTGCCGACAGAGCGAGGGCTCCGGTCCTGCGGTCGGCTCAGCCGCGGGCCATGGCGATGGCGCCGGAGAGCCGTTCGCCGGCCTCGTAGATCATGTACGGGACGCCGCCGTCCGTACCGAAGGACGGGGCGGCGGCGCGGCCGTTCTCCGGTGACGCGGAGGTGGAGTCGTAGAAGACCCCGAGATGGTCGCGGCGGGAGAAGTCGGCGCCGACCTCGGTGATGTGGATGTCACCGCCGCTCCCCTTGTCGGTGTGGTAGACGACGTACGTGCGGCCGTTCCGCGTGAGCAGGTGCGCGCCGGAGACGTCGGAAGCGCCGGCCTCGGCGTGGTCGATGAGCGGCTCCTGGTCGAACTCCCAGTTGCGGCCGTCCGCCGACCAACCCCAGCCGATGTCACGGTGATTGGAGCCGTCGTTGCGCATGAAGACCATGACGTAGCGGGCGCCGTGGGAGGGCAGGTCGTGCTGGAAGACCCCGGGCGTAGGAGGTCTCTTTGGTGCCCTTCGGCAGCATCTCGGCGGTCAGCACGCTCTTGTCGTACGTGAAGTGGATGCCGTCCTTGGAGCGGGCGAGCCGGGTGACGGTGTTCTCGCCGTGGAAGTACAGCCACAGCTCGCGGCGTTCGGCGTGCCATATGACGTGCGGGGAGGAGACGTGGCTGACGTTGTAGTGCGGCGCCCAGTGGTTGGACACGATCGGGTTGTGCGGGTACTCGGTGAACGGCCCCTCCAGCGAATCGGCGTAGGCGAGGCAGATGCCGCCGGGGTCGTCGTGCGGGGCGTAGTAGAGGTAGTAGCGGCCCAGCGGCGCTGGGAGCTTGTCGTAGACGCCGCGTATGCAGGGGAAGATGATCTCGCCGGTGGGGTTGTACTTGAGCTCGTCCGGGTTCAGCAGGGTGCGTACGTAGCGGTAGTCGGGGAAGCCGCCCGGTGCTGCGAGGGCGGGGGTCGCACGGCCCGGCTCGGTGAGAGCGAGCAGGGCGCCGCCCGCGGCGGTGGCGGAGGCGGTGCGCAGGAAGTGGCGGCGGTCTAGTGTCATGAGCGGGGCCCTACCTTTCAAGTGGGTCTGATCTGGTCCTTGGTTCCATACCGGGTGGGGCCGGTGGAGGGGTCAGAGGCGGGTGGCGGCGGTGACGATCAGGCCGCTGAGCGCGACACACCACACGTACGGCAGCGTGCGCACCATCACCTGCTGCGGGCTGACGCCGGAGTACTGCGCCGCCCACACGGTCTGGGTGCTGGTCGGGTCGGCGACACCGAACATCTGGTTGTACGAGGCGGTCAGGCCCAGCACGGCGGCGGCCGGGTAGACACCGGCCGAGATCAGCACACCGGCGATGCCCGCGCCGAGGCCGTAGACGTTCAGTGGTCCGCGGTACAGGCACAGCGGCGCCAGCAGTGTGAAGACCACCACGAACACGACGGAGTTGGCCGGGCTGACGGCCTTGACCAGCGGGTCGAGCGCACCGACGGCGCCGGGCAGTTGGACGGCGGCCAGCAGGATGCCGATCGCCACGAACAGCGCGATGGGCGGCGCAGCGACCTCGAAGCCGGAGTAGAGGGTGCGCAGCAGCCGCTTGTTCATCTCCCGCGGCCGGGTGGTGGTCACCAGCGCGTACACCACGCCCGCCAGCATCGACGGGATGATGGCCAGTTCGAAACCGAGCGCGAGAACGAGCGGCACGGCGGGGGCGAGCAGCGCGTACCACGGCGCGTCGCCGAGGCGGCGGGCCCGGTTGCGCCCCCGGCCGCCGCCGGACGGGCGCTCTTCGACCGAGGCCAACGACCAGGTGTGTGCGACGCCCCTGCGGCGGCACTCGACAAGGACGAAGAGGACGGCGAAGACGGCGGCGAAGGGGAAGAGCTTCAGCATGAAGGCCCGCACCGTGTCGACCGGCAGCTCGAGGGCCGTGGAGAAGAACTGCCACACCGGCAACTCGAAGGGCATACCGGCGGCGATCCCCATGAGGATGGTGCCGGCCGCGGTGGTCTTCGGCACACCGACCGCGATCATCGCCGGGATGCCGATGATGCCCGCCATCATGGCGGCGGGCGCTGACCCGGTGACCGTGCCGATGAGCGCGGAGACGGCGAGCACGCCGAGGGCCACGACGGTGGGGCGGTCGCCGCCGAACTCGACGATCTTTCGGACGAGGGCCCCGGCGATGCCGGTCTCCTCCATCAGCTTGCCGAGCCAGGAGCCGATGAGCACGGCGAGCATGGTGGCGGCCAGCGTCACAGAGCCCTCTTGGAGCACGGTGTCCAGGATGCTGTTCTTGCCGGTGAGCGGGGCCCCGGTGACGGCGGCGATGACCACGCCCAGCAGTACGAGGGCGAAGGCGGTGGGCAGCTTGCGGGCGAGCATCAGCCCGACACCCGCGAGCATGAGCAGCAGAATCACGATTCCCATGGCGGTGCCTCAGTCCTCTCCGAGGGCTCCGACGGAGGTCCCTGCGAGGGCCGTTCCGGAGGTCTCTCCGAGGGCCCGGGCCGCCG
>NZ_JAGPXJ010000186.1:0-4070 GCF_018070605.1 Streptomyces sp. B15 | reverse complement strand
ACTCCGGGCTGCCCGCCTTCTCGGTCGCGGGCGAGGACGGCTGGACCCTCACCGACTGGTTCGAGAACATCTACCTCTCGCAGGCCGGGCCCGAGAACTACGACAAGCTCGCCGCACACAAGATCCCCTGGACGCACCCGAGTGTCGTCAAGGCCCTGACCACGCTCTCCGAGCTGTTCAAGGACAAGAAGCTGGTTGCCGGCGGCGGTAAGGGCGCGCTGCGCACCACCTTCCCCGAGTCCGTCGAGCAGGTCTTCGGCAACGACCCCAAGGCCGGAATGGTCTACGAGGGGGACTTCGTGGGCGCCACCATCTCCGGCGACCTGAAGAAGAAGGTCGGCGTGGACGCGAAGTTCTTCCCCTTCCCCGCCGTCGGGGACGGGGAGAAGCCGGTCGTCGGCGGCGGTGACGCGGCCACTGTCCTCAAGGCCGGCAAGCAGCGCAAGGCCGGGATGAAACTGGTCGAGTTCCTCGCGACGCCGGAGGCGGCCGAGATCTGGGCCGGAGCCGGAGGCTTCCTCTCCCCCAACAAGAGCGTGAAGCCCGAGGCGTATCAGGACGACATCACCCGCAAGACGGCCAAATCGCTGATCGAGGCCGGTAATTCGGTCCGCTTCGACATGTCCGACCAGGCCCCGGCCGCCTTCGGCGGCACCCAGGGCGCCGGCGAGTGGAAGCTTTTGCAGGACTTCCTGCGCGACCCGTCCGACCCCAAGGCCACGGCCCGCAAGCTCGAGGCCGCCGCCGCCAAGGCGTACAAGGACTGAGGAACGTACGGATGCCAGCCACTTCTGTGCAGGCCCCCGCCCGCCCGGCACCGCTGCCGGGCGGGGCGGGACCGGGCACCGGCGACCCCGAGCACAGCCCGCGCCGCCGGGCCCTACGCCGCCGACGCCTGATCGCCCTGCTGTTCATGCTGCCCGCGCTGCTGCTGCTCGGCGCGCTCGTCGCGTATCCCATCCTCTTCACGGTCGGGCGAAGCCTCTTCGACGCCTCGGGCACACGCTTCGTCGGCGTCGAGAACTACGCAGAGATGTTCCGCGACCCGGCGACGCTGAAGGCGATCCGCAACACCACCATCTGGGTGGTGGTCGCGCCGCTGCTGCTGACCGGCCTCGGGCTCATCCTGGCCGTACTGACCGAGAAGATCCGCTGGTCCACCGCGTTCAAGCTGGTGCTGTTCATGCCGATGGCGATCTCCTTTCTCGCCGCGGGCATCATCTTCCGCGTCGTCTACGAGCAGGACCCCGAGCGGGGCGTGCTGAACGCGGTCGCCGTCGGAGTGCACGACGCCTTCGAAGAAGGCGCCAGCTATCCGACCGCGCGCCCCAAGGACAGCACCGTGCTGGCCAAGGGCAAGGACGGCGCGTACACGACGAAGGACAAGGCCTCCCCCGGCAACACGGTCAACCTCGGCCTGGTCGGCGTCCCGCCCAAGGATCTGCCGAAGGATGCCGAGCCCGCACGCGACGCCTCGGCCGCCACCCCCGGCGGCGCCGAGCTGCGCGGTGTGGCCTGGGTGGACTTCACCCTCGGCGGTGGCGGAAAACCCGGACAGGTGGACCCGAAGGAGAGCGGGCTGCCGCGCCTGGCGGTGGAGGCGGTCGACGCGGACGGAAAGGTCGTGGCCGAGACGACCACCGCGTCCGACGGCTCGTACCGCTTCGACAAGCTGGCGGCCGGCGACTACTCCATACGCCTGCCCGCGCGGAACTTCGCCGAGCCCTACGGTGGCGTGGAGTGGCTCGGTCCCGCCCTCATCACCCCGGCGATCATCGGCGCCTACCTGTGGATCTGGACCGGCTTCGCGCTGGTACTGATCGGTGCCGGGCTCTCGGCCATGCCACGGGATGTCATCGAGGCCGCCCGGATAGACGGCGCGAACGAGTGGCAGATCTTCCGCAGGATCACCGTGCCGCTACTGGCTCCAGTGCTCGTGGTGGTCTTCGTGACCCAGGTGATCAATGTGATGAAGGTCTTCGACCTCGTCTTCGTCATCGCACCCGGCCCGGTGCAACAGGACGCCAACGTCCTCGCCCTGCAGATGTGGCTGGTGTCCTTCGGCGGTGGCAACAACCAGGGCCTGGGCAGTGCGCTGGGTGTCCTGCTGCTGCTCTTGGTGGTACCGGCGATGATCTTCAACATCCGACGCTTCCGCAGGAGCCAGTCATGACCGCCCTCCCCACCACGGCTTCCTCCAAGACCGGGAGGCCGAGGCCCATGGCCTGGCTGCTGCGGCAACTGAGCCGCAGCCTGGTGCAGCTCGGCCTCGTGATCGTCGGACTGCTGTGGCTCACTCCGGCCTTCGGGCTGTTCATCGGCTCCCTGCGGCCGGACGAGGACAATGCGGCCACCGGCTGGTGGAACGCCCTCACCAACCCCGGCAGTCTCTCCTTGGACGGCTACTCGGCCCTGCTGGACAACTCGGGCATCGTCGATGCCTTCTGGAACACAGTGCTGATCTCGGTGCCCACCACGGTGACCGTTGTGGTGGTCGCGGCCCTGGCCGGATACGCCTTCGCCTGGCTGGAGTTCCCCGGCCGCGACTGGATCTTCCTGATCGTGGTGGGCATGCTCGTGGTGCCCATCCAGGTCGGCCTGCTGCCCGTGGCCAAGATGTTCGGCGCGGTCGGACTCTTCGGCACGATCCCCGGGGTGGTTCTCTTCCACGTTGCGTACGGGCTGCCGTTCGCCGTCTTCCTGCTACGGAACTACTTCGCGGAAATCCCCCGCGAAATGCTGGAGGCCGCCCGGATGGACGGCGGCAGCGAGTGGCGGATCTTCCTCCGGCTGGTCCTCCCGCTGGGACGACCGGCGATCGCGTCCCTTGCGATCTTCCAGTTCCTGTGGGTGTGGAACGACATGCTGGTGTCGCTGATCTTCGCAGACAGCCAGTCGCAGCCGCTGACGGTGGCCCTGCAGTCGGAGATGCGGCAGTTCGGCAGCAACATCGGCGTACTGGCACCCGGAGCCTTCCTGTCCCTGATCGTGCCAGTGGCGATCTTCTTCGCCTTCCAGCGGCACTTCGTCCAAGGCGTGATGGCAGGGTCGGTGAAGTGACTTGTAGATGCTTGTAGAGGAAAGTGCTCGGTAGGCGAAGTGACCTCGCCGACCGAACGGCAGAGTCATGAGGCGGGGCGCCACCCATCCGGTGGCGCCCCGCTCCGGCGACGTAACAGTGATTGCGGCTTCGCTGCCGACCAACTGCGCGGCCCCTACCGGATGGACTTGATCAACTCTCCGTCCCGGGTGTCACCGCTCAACTCCCACAGGAACGTGCCGCCCAGCTTCTGTTTCTTGGCCCAGTCGGCCTTTCCTCCGATGGTCTGGGGAGTGTCGTAGCTCCACCACTCGTTGCCGCAGTGTGCATAGGCGGTACCGCCGACCGTGCCGTTGGCGGGGCAGCGGGTCTTGAGGATCTTGTAGTCCTCGATGCCCTGCTCGTATTTGCCCGGAGCGGGACCGGTCGCCGTTCCGCCGGGTTCCTTCTGCGTCACTCCCGTCCAGCCACGGCCGTAGAAGCCGAGCCCCATCAGGATCTTCTCAGGAGGGACTCCGTTCCATATGAGTGCCGCGATGGACGATTTGGTGTCGAACAGTTTCTTGGGGATCCCGTCGTAGTCTTCCAGCGGCGAGTGCGGCGCTGTCGGTCCCTGTTTGTCGAAAGCGCCGAAGTAGTCGTATGTCATGGGCAGGTACCAGTCGACATACTGTGCGGCCGTCTTGTAGTAGTCGGAGGCCTCCATCTTGCCGCCCTTGGTGGCGTCTGCGGAGATGGCCGCTGTCACCAGCTTGTCGCCGAACTTGCCACGCAGCGCCTTCATCACCTTCGTGAAGGCGTGTCGGCCGCTGGTGTCGCAGCTCAGACCGCAGGCGTTCGGGTACTCCCAGTCGATGTCGATGCCGTCGAAGAGCCCCTTCCAGCGGGAGTCGTTGAGCAGGTTGTAGCAGGACTCGGCGAAGGCCTCCGGATTCTTGGCGGCCTCACCGAAGCCGCCGGACCAGGTCCAGCCGCCGAAGGACCACAGCACCTTCAGGTCCGGGTGCTTCTGCTTGAGCTTGAGCAGCTG
>NZ_JAGPXJ010000185.1:0-4247 GCF_018070605.1 Streptomyces sp. B15 | reverse complement strand
CCGGATCTTCATCGAGGTGAGCCCGCACCCGGTACTCACTCTCGGCATGCAGGCGTGCTTCGAGGAATCCGACGCCACCGCCGTCACTGTTCCCACCCTCCGCCGCGACCAGGGCGGCAGCGAGCAGCTGGGACATGCGCTGGCCGAGGCGTTCACCGCCGGGGCACCGGTCGACTGGACGCCCTGGTTCCCCGCCGACCCGGCACCGCGCCTTGTGGACCTGCCGACGTACGCCTTTCAGCGGCAGCGCTACTGGCTGGTGGGGGAGAGCATCGGGGCGGACGCCGGTGACCTGGGCCTGGAGACGACCGGGCACCCCCTGCTGGGCGCCGCTGTGGAGGCCGCCGACGGCAGCGGACTGCTGCTGACGGGACGGCTGCCGTGCCAGGCGTCGGGGCCGTCGGGATCCTCCTGGCTGTCCGAGCACCGGGTGCTGGACACGGTTCTGGTGCCCGGCGCCGCGCTGGTGGAGTGGGTGCTGCGCGCCGGGGACGCTGCGGGCTGCCACGAACTGACCGAGCTCACCTTGCAGGAGCCGGTCGTTCTCCCGGAGTCCGGCGGGCTCCGCGTCCAGGTCGCGGTGGAACCCGCCGAGGACGACGGCGGCCGCGGCGTGCGCCTCTACACCCGCCTCGACCAGGACGAGGAGGACACCGCTGCCCCGAACGGCTGGACATGCCACGCGGAAGGTGTGCTGCGCCCCGGTACGCCCGACACACCGGGCCTGCTGAACGGGAGCTGGCCCCCCGCGGGTGCCGAGCCGCTGCCGGTGGCGGGGTTCTACGAGCGTGCCGCCGCCGAGGGGTACGCCTACGGGCCGTCGTTTCGGGGACTGCGAGCCGCCTGGCGGGAGGGTACGGACGTGCTCGCCGAGGTGGCGCTGCCCGAGTCCGCCGGCACACCCGAGGGCCACGGGGTGCATCCCGCACTGCTCGACGCCGCGATGCAGCCGCTCCTGCTGGCGAACGGGATCGGCAACGGGCAGGTGTGGCTGCCGTTCGTCTGGAGCGGTGTGGTGCTGCACGCGGTGGGAGCCACGGCCGCACGCGTCCGGCTCACTCCGCTGGGCGGTCGACTGGAGGACGGCGTACGTGTGCTGGTGGCCGATACGGCGGGTGAACCGGTACTGAGCGCCGAGTCGGTCGTACTGCGCCCGTCCAGCAGTGCGATGCTCCGGGCCGCTGCCGGGACGCGCGGTGCCGAGGACCTGTTCGCCCTGGACTGGTCCCCGCTACCGGGCCTTGCCGCGTCCGGCGACGCGTCCGGTGCCGCGTCCGATGCCGCGGACGGCGCCCCATGGGTGGTGCTGGGCGAGGCCGGCGACCACCCGGATCTGGCGGGGCTGGTGCGTGTCCTGGACGAGGGCGCCCCCGTACCGCCCGTGGTCGCGGCCGAGGTGAAGCCCGGCGAGGGCGACGAGGAGCCGGTGACCGTCGCCCGGACGCTGGAGATGATCCAGGACTGGCTGGCGGAGGAGCGGTGCGCCGACTCCCGGCTGCTGCTGGTCACTCGAGGCGCTGTCGCCGTCGCCGATGGCATGGAGGCACCCGACCCGGTGGGCGCCGCGCTGTGGGGGCTGGCACGTAGCGCGCAGGCGGAGAACCCCGGCAGGATCGTCCTGCTCGACATCGACCCTGCCGATCCCGTCACCGAACCCGACCCCGACTCGGAACCTGAACCCGTCGGCGTTGCCGCACTGCGGGCCCTTCGGCCCATCCTGGCAACCGACGAGCCGCAACTCGCCGTACGCGACGGCCAGGTGTTCGTGCCCCGGCTCGCCCGAGCAGGCGAACCCGCCCCACTCGTACCGGACCCGGAGCTGCGGACCTGGCGGCTCGGTACCACGGGCACCGCCGACACCCTGGAGAACCTTGCGCTCCTGCCCTGCCCACAGGCCGAACGGCCGCTGGAGCACGGCCAGGTACGCCTGGACGTACGGTCCGCCGGGCTGAACTTCCGGGACGCGCTGCTGGCGCTCGGGATGTACCCCGACGAGACCGGTACCGCCGTCTTCGCCGGCAGCGAGGGTGCGGGCGTCGTGACCGAGGTCGGCCCCGGCGTCACCGAACTGGCGCCGGGCGACCGGGTGACAGGCCTGATCGACGGCGCTTTCGGACCGGTCGCCGTGGCCGAGGCCCGCACTCTCGTGCCCGTACCCGACGGATGGGACTTCCGGCAGGCGGCGACGGCTCCCGTCGCATATCTGACCGCCTGGTACGCGCTCGTCGAGCTGGCCGGGTTGCGCTCCGGTGAGTCGGTACTGGTGCACGCCGCGACCGGCGGCGTCGGCATGGCTGCCGTGCGGATCGCCCGCCACCTGGGCGCCGAGGTGTACGCCACGGCGAGCCCCGGCAAGCACGGCGTGCTGGAGGACATGGGCATCGACGCGGCCCACCGTGCCTCCTCCCGTGACGTGCACTTCGCTTCCGTGTTCCCGACCGTCGACGTCGTGCTCAACAGCCTGGCGGGCGAAGCCGTCGACGCCTCCCTCCGGCTGCTCGGCGACACCGGCCGCTTCATCGAGATGGGCAAGACCGACATCAGGGCCGCTCCGGCCGGCCCCTCGTACCAGGCCTTCGACCTGCTCGCCGACGTGGCTCCCGACCGGCTGGGAGAGATGCTGCGCACCCTCGCGGAACTGTTCACCGCAACGGCCCTGGAGCCGCTGCCGGTGCGGGCGTGGCCGCTGGAGCGGGCACGCGAGGCGCTACGGCACATGAGTCAGGCCCGGCACACCGGCAAGTTGGCGCTCGATCTGCCGGCCCGGCTCGACCCGGACGGCACCGTACTCGTCACCGGCGGCACCGGGACCATCGGCAGCGCGGTGGCCGAACACCTCGTCCGCACCGGCGCCACCCGCCGCCTCCTGCTGCTCGGCCGCCGCGGTCCCGAAGCCCCCGGAGCCGTCGAACTCGCGGCCCGCATACGCAAGTGGGGAGCCGAGGTCGACATCGTGGCCGCCGATGTCGGTGACCGTGCCGTGCTGGACGCGGTACTCGCGGACATCGACCCCGCGCACCCGCTGACCGGGGTGGTCCACGCCGCGGGCACACTCGACAACGCACTCGTCCCCGCGCTCACCCCGGAACAGCTGGCCGGTGTCTGGCGCGCCAAAGCCACAGCGGCGGCCCATCTGCACGCCGCCACGGCCGGGATGCGGCTCGGCATGTTCCTGCTCTTCTCCTCCTTCGCCTCCACCCTGGGCACCCCGGGGCAGGCCAACTACGCGGCAGCCAACGCCTACTGCGACGCGCTCGCCGCACAGCGCCGCGCCCAGGGACTGGCGGGGCAGTCCCTCGCCTGGGGGCTGTGGGCCGAATCCAGCGGGCTTACAGGCGGGCTGAGCGACGCCGACCTGGCGCGCATCGACCGTTACGGCATCAAGGCCAACAGCTCCACCGAGGGCCTGGCGATGCTGGACGCGGCACGCGCGCACGGCGGCCCCGCGCTGCTCGCGCTGCGGCTCGACCCCCGCACCCTCGCCGCCCAGCAGCCGGGCACGGTGCCCGCGCCGCTGCGGGAGCTCGCGGCCGAGTACGCCGCGCACACGGCGCGGCGCGCCACGGCCGGACCGCGGCGGACGGCTCGCGCCGCGGCGGGAGGAGACGGCGGGCAGCCCGTCGACTGGGCCACGCGGCTCGCCCCGCAGTCCGCCGACGAGCGGCACCGCACCGTGCTCGATCTGGTGCGCGGCCACGCCGCCACGGTGCTCGGCCACACCGGAGTCGGCGCCGTGCCGGCCGACGCCTCGTTCAAGGAGTTGGGCTTCGACTCGCTGACCGCCGTCGAGCTGCGCAACCGGCTCGCGGCCACCACCGGGCTGCGCCTGCACGCAGCGTTGATCTTCGACTTCCCCGAGGCGGGGCTGCTGGCCGCACACCTCGTCGAGCGGTTGGCCCCGGAAGCCGACGGCGGCTCCCGCAAGGGGACCGCGAGCGATGGAACCGTCCCTCTGCTCGAAGAGGTGGCCCGGTTGGAGAGCGCCCTGGCCGCCGTGACCGCCGCCGACGGCACGCAACTCGACGCCGAGGCCGTCACCGCACGGCTGGAGACGCTGCTCGCCAAGTGGAAGGCCGGGCGCACGGGACCGGGCCCGGACACCGGCAGCAACTGCGACAACAACGGCAGCAACAGCGGCAGTGGCAGCGGCGACAGCGGTGACCGAAACGCCGCCCGAACCGGCACCGGCACGGGCACCGACGACGAGGGCAGCGCGGCGGAGCGGCTGGAGAGCGCGGACGCCGGCC
>NZ_JAGPXJ010000184.1:0-4705 GCF_018070605.1 Streptomyces sp. B15 | reverse complement strand
GTGCGGCGATGTGTCCGGCGTCGGGACCCGCGCAGTTGACGACGTGATCGGCCTCGAAGCGCCGGCCGCGCGCCTCGGCTCCGCACACGCGCTCGCCGTCCCGCAGCAGTGCGGTCACGGGGCTGTCGTAGCGGATGTCGGCTCCCAGGGCCGCGGCGCGATCCAGCAGGGTGCGCGCCAGGAGGGGCGCGTCGTACCAGGCGGCGTCGTCGTGCACGACGAGTTCGGAGGCGCGGCAGGAGGCCGGGTCGACGCCGGGTGCCAGTGCGCTCAGCTCGCCGGGGTCGGCGCTGCGGCAGGGGTGCCCCCACTCGGCGAGGCGCTGGGCACGCGCGCGGAGGGTGCGCTGTTCCTCCTCGCTGTGGCCCCATTGGACGAGCGGCGCGGGGTGGCGCCATCCGGCGCCCCGCCCGACGCCGAGCTCCGCAGCTGCAGGCCATATGCGAGGTGGTCGCCGCCGGTTCCTTCCGCACGGCCGCCCAGCGCCTCGGCTACACGCCCTCCGCCGTCTCCCAGCAGATCTCCACCGTCGAACGCGCCCTGGGCGTGCAGCTGTTCGAGCGCTCACCGCGCAGCGTGCGGCCCACCCCCGCCGGGCTGCAGCTCGCCCGGCGCGCCGGACGTCTGCTGGCCGACCTGACGGCGACGGAGAACGAGATGCGTGCCTACGCCGCCGCCGAGCGCGGACGGCTGCGGCTGGGCAGTTTCTGGTCCGCGGGGTTCCGGCTGGTGCCGACGGTGCTGACGGGGTTCCTCCGCGACCGGCCGGAGGTCGAGGTGCGCTACGAGGAGGGCGACCCGCAGGTCACGGTCCCCGCCGTGCTGGAGGGGCGGCTGGACCTGGCCGTGATCTTCGAGTACGGCGTGGTGCCGCACAACTGGCCCGAGGGCCTGGAGCACACACTCGTGCTGGAGGAGCCGCTCCACCTGCTTCTTCCCGCGACCCACCCCCTCGCCGGACGGCCGCATCTGCGCCTGGCCGAGCTGCGGGACGAGCGCTGGATCAGCTACCACGAGGACACCGACGCCGCGCGCTGTCTGCGTCACATCTGCGCCGCCGGCGGCTTCCTGCCCGAGGTGCTCTTCCGCACCAACGACTACAACCTGCCCTACGAACTGGTCCGGCAGGGGCTGGGCGTGGCCATCGCGCCCGAGCTCGCCGTGGTGGACGCCCCGAGCGCGTCCAAGGCCCCCGGGACGCGCCTGGCCCGGCTCACCGACCCCAGCCACACCCGTCGTGTCTACGCCACCCGGCGCACCACCGACCCCAACCCGTTCCTCCCGCAGGCCCTCGATCTGCTGCACGCCGCCGCGGCCGCGCTGCCCGAACGGGACGAGCGGGAGTGCGGCACCGTGACCGGCTGAGCGGCGGCGAACGGTCTCGTCAGGCGGCGTCCCGGACCGACATCTGGGCCATACAGGTCAGCAGGGAGCGGCGGAAGGTGGCGACGAAGCCCTCGACGGTGTCGGTCGCGCGGGGCCGGGACAGATACGGGGCCAGCTTCTCCTCCACCTCACGCACACCGGGCTGGGTCGCCATGTGCCGGGCGATGGCGTCCAGGTCGCCCTCGTACTCGATGACCCGCACCATCGTGTCGTCGCGGATGAAGACCGCGGTGGACAGGATGCGCGCCGTCTCGCCGCCCGACTCGTCCTGGACGACGGGCGAGCCGACCCGGCGGAAGTTGCCGAAGATCTCCGATATCTCCTTCTCGTACCCCGCCTTGATGTCGTAGGTGATGGCGGCGAACGGCATGGGCTGCTCCTCGCTGTCGCGGACAGTGCCACCATCCGGCCCCATCGCGCTCGCCCCGCACTTGAGTTCCGCTGGGTGCGGGGTGCCGCGTCCTGCTCGTCGCAGGCTGCGGGCGCTTCCTGGTCGCTGGGGGCACCTCCCGGCCGGAGTCCCCCAGCCTCCGGCCGGGAGGTACCCCCAGGGGAGCCGTTCTCCGCGCCCCTGACGGGGCGCAGCCTTCCATGGCGGGTTCGGCCATCGACGGCGGTTCGAGTCGGCTTGTAGGCGCGGCTGCGACGGTGCACGGCGCTGCCAGCGACAGCCGATGAGGAGGCGGGGTCAGTGACCACCGAGATCACGCGCACCGTCCGGGTGCACGCCGACGACGTCGAGGCCAACACCCGGCGCGGCGGCGACATCAGGACCACGCTCAGCCCGAAGACCACGGGATGCACCAGCGGTTTCGGCGGGGTGCTGAGCCTGGAGCCGGGCGAGCACGTCACCGAGCACTACCACCCCTACTCCGAGGAGTTCCTGCACGTCGTCACCGGCCGGCTGGAGATGACGATGGACGGCCAGGCCGTGCAGCTGGGCCCCGGCGACTCGCTGCTGGTGCCCATCGGGGTGCGCCATCGGCTGGTCAACACCGGCACCGAGAGCGCGCACGCCGCCTTCCACCTCTCGCCGCTGGCGCCCCGGCCCGACCTCGGACACGTCGACACCGAGAAGGTGGCACGGCCCGAGCAGCCCAACCCGTCGGTCGGCGGTGCCTCGTGACCGGTCGGCCGGCCACCGGCCGCCGCGCGGTGGTCACCGGCGTAGGGGTGGTCGCACCCGGCGGGGTGGGCCGGGAGGCGTTCTGGAAGTTGCTGTCCGACGGCCGTACCGCCACCCGCCGCATCTCGCTGTTCGATCCCACCGGCTTCCGCTCCCGGATGGCGGCCGAGGCCGACTTCGACCCGGTCGCCGCCGGCCTCACCCCGCGGCAGATCCGCCGTATGGACCGGGCCGCGCAGTTCGCCGTCGTCGGCGCCCGGGAGGCCGTGGAGGACAGCGGCTACGACTTCGCCGCCGCCGACCCGGCCCGCACCGGGGTGAGCATCGGCAGCGCGGTGGGCTGCACCATGGGCCTGGAGGAGGAGTACGTCCTGCTCAGCGACGCCGGAAAGCACTGGCTGGTCGACCACACCTACGGCGTGCCGCATCTGTACGGCTACATGGTGCCCTCCACCCTCGCCGTCGAGGTCGCCTGGGAGGTCGGCGCCGAGGGCCCGGTGGCGCTCGTCTCCACCGGCTGCACCTCCGGGCTGGACTCCATCGGGCACGGCGTGCAGCTGATCGAGGAGGGCAGCAGCGACGTGGTGCTGGCCGGCGCCACCGACGCGCCCCTCTCCCCGATCACCTCGGCCTGCTTCGACGCGATCAAGGCCACCTCCCCCAACAACGACGACCCCGAGCACGCCTCCCGTCCCTTCGACGCCGAACGGGACGGCTTCGTCCTCGGCGAGGGCGCCGCCGTACTGGTGCTGGAGGAGAAGGCGGCGGCCGAGGCGCGCGGGGCGCGGATCTACGGGGAGATCGTCGGCTACGCGGGCCGCAGCAACGCCTTCCACATGACCGGTCTGAAGGCCAACGGGCGCGAGATGGCCGAGGCCATCCGGGTCTGCCTCGACCGCGCCCGGCTCGATCCGACGGCCGTCGACTACATCAACGCGCACGGCTCCGGCACCAAGCAGAACGACCGTCACGAGACCGCCGCGTTCAAGCGCAGCCTGGGCGAACACGCCTACCGGGTCCCGGTCAGCTCCATCAAGTCCATGGTGGGCCACTCGCTGGGTGCCATCGGCTCCATCGAGGTGGCCGCCTGCGCACTGGCGCTCGACCGGCAGGTCGTGCCGCCCACCGCCAATCTGCACAACTCCGACCCCGAGTGCGACCTGGACTACGTACCGCTCACCGCGCGCGAGCACCCCATGGACGTGGTCCTCAGCGTCGGCAGCGGCTTCGGCGGCTTCCAGAGCGCCACCGTGCTGGCCCGGCCCGGAGTTGTGGCCTACGAGGGGGCCGCCGTATGACCAGCATGAGCCCCACCGCGACCACCGGGACGATGCCGGTCTCCGCGACCGGCGTCACCGCCCCGACCCGCGCCCCCGTCATCACCGGACTCGGCGTCCTGGCGCCCACCGGTATCGGCGCCGAGGAGCACTGGCGCGCGGTGCTGGCGGGCCGCTCCGCCATCGACCGGATCACCCTCTTCGACCCGAGTCCCTACCCGGTGCGGCTCGCCGGCCAGGTACCCGGCTTCGAGGCGAAGGGGCGGGTGCCCAGCAGGCTCATCCAGCAGACGGACCGCTGGACCCATCTGGGGCTGGCGGCGGCGGAGGCCGCCATCGCCGATGCGCAGGTGACCCCCGCCGAACTGCCCGAGTACGAGATGGCCGTGGTCACCTCCAGCTCCTCCGGCGGCACCGAGTTCGGCCAGCACGAGATGGAGAACCTCTACCAGCACGCCCCCGACTGGGTGGGCGCCTACCAGTCCATCGCCTGGTTCTACGCGGCCACCACCGGCCAGGTCTCCATCCGGCACGGGATGCGAGGCCCGTGCGGTGTGCTGTGCTGCGAACAGGCCGGCGGGCTCGACGCCATCGGCCAGGCCCGGCGGCTGATCCGTACCGGCGCCAAGCTGGTGATGACCGGCGGCACCGACGCCTCGCTGTGCCCCTACGGGCTGACCGCGCAGCTGACCACCGGGCAGCTGTCCACCGTGCAGGACCCGGCGCGCGCCTATCTGCCGTTCGACGCCGACGCCTGCGGCTATCTGCCCGGCGAGGGCGGCGCGCTGCTCGTCGTCGAGGACGCCGAGGCGGCCGAGGCCCGCGGTGCCGCGCACATCTACGGCCGGGTGCTGGGCTACGCCGCCGGCTTCGACCCGCCGCCGGGCTCGGAGCGCGGCCCCGTGCTGGCCCGTAC
>NZ_JAGPXJ010000183.1:0-4900 GCF_018070605.1 Streptomyces sp. B15 | reverse complement strand
CGACACCGGACCGGCGTTGTCCCGCCACCGCACCGGAGGTGGCACACCGCCTCGGTCTGGGCGAGATCCCCGCCTTCGATCTGGCCGCCGTCTGCTCGGGCTTCGTCTACGCCGTGACCGTCGCCACCGGGCTGGTCAGGTCCGGGGTGTGCGGGCGTCCGCTGGTCGTCGGCGCGGAGACGTACTCCACCATCGTCGACCCGCACGACCGGGACACCGCCGTCGTCTTCGGCGACGGCGCGGGGGCCGTACTGCTGCGTACCGGCGAGCACGGGGAGCCGGGGGAGGTGATCGCCTCCGACCTCGGCGCGGACGGGTCGGGCAGCGATCTGATCTCCATCGCCTCGGGCGGTTCGAGCGCTCCCGCCACCGGGACCCGGCCTCCGCGCGACCACCGGTATCTGCGGATGCGGGGCCGTGAGGTGTACGCGCACGCCGTGCGCCGTATGACGCAGTCTTCCCGCGCCGCGCTGGAACGGGCCGGCTGGGAGCCGTCGGAGCTCGGCGCGTTCATCGGCCACCAGGCCAACCAGCGCATCCTGGACACGGTCGGCGACCGGCTCGGCGTCGCGCCCCGGCACCGGTTCGGCAACATCCGCGACGTCGGCAACACCGCGGCAGCCTCCGTTCCCCTGGCGCTGGCCGACACCGCGGCCCGTGACCTGGTACGGCCGGGCGCCCCCACCTTGCTGACCGCCTTCGGAGGCGGACTCACCTGGGGGTCGATCGCCCTGACCTGGCCGGCGGCCCCGCCACACGCCGACTCCCCGCACCCGTCGGCCCACTCGGCCGACCACGCGCCGCCCGACGGCCGACCCCGGCGGCGTGAGGACCGGCCCCGACAGCGAGAAGAGCACCGTCGGCAAGACGGCCGTCAGCAAGACCGCCGACAGGCAGAACACCGACAGCGAGAACACCAACAGCGGGAGGAAACCCCATGGACACCGTCCACGCCTATGTGACCACCGTGCTCACCGACAAGTTCGAGGTCCCCTCCGAAGAGATCCGGCCCGGAGTGACCCTCACCGAACTGGGTCTGGACTCCCTGGCCGTCACCGAACTCCTCGTCACGCTCCAGGAGCACTACGGCACCAGTGCGCCCGACGACGCCGTCACCGGCGAGGCCACACCGGAAGACGTCGTCGGGCGCACTGGTGAACGAGCTGCTGAACGGAGCTCAGCAGCCTGCCGGGCAGGGGACACCGGAGTGACCGCCACCCGCTCCGACCGCGCGGTGGCGGTCACCGGGGTCGGCCTGGTCACACCGGCGGGTGTGGGGGCCGAGAAGACCTGGCAGCGGGTGTGCTCCGGCCTGCCCACCGCCGCCGAGGACCCCGAACTGGCCGGGGCGCCGGTGGGCTTCTCCTGCCGGGTCGACGGGTTCGATCCGCGCGAGCACGTCGGCGGTTCGCAGCCTTGGCGCTACGACAGGTTCACCCAGTTCGCCCTGGTGGCGGCCAGGGAAGCGGTGCGGGACGCCGCACTCGACCCGGACACCTGGGACGGTGCGCGAGTCGCGGTGGTCCTGGGCTCGGCCGCCGGAGGAGTCACCACCTACGAGGAACAGCACCACAGGCTCCGCACCAGCGGGCACCGCGCGGTCTCCCCGCTCACCCTGCCGGCGTTCCTGCCGAACATGGCCGCCGGGCAGCTCGCCATCGACCTGGGTGTGCACGGACCGGCACTGCAGACCGGAACGGCCTGCGCGTCCGGAGCCACCGCGCTCGTCACCGCGGCCATGCTGCTGGAGAGCGACGCCTGCGATATCGCCGTGGCCGGCGGCAGCGACGCCATGGTGACGCCCATGTGTGCCACCGCGTTCGCACGGGCGGGCGCCCTGTCCCGGGGCCACGGTGGTCCGGCGGGCGCCTCCCGGCCCTTCGACGCGGCACGGGACGGGTTCGTCCTGGCCGAAGGCGCCGGTCTCCTGGTCCTGGAGCGGGCCGCGGACGCGGCAGCGCGGCGTGCCTCGCCGCAGGCCGTGCTGGCCGGTCATGGCTCGACGACCGACGCGCACCACGCGGTGGCCCCGCGGCCGGACGGCCGCTGTCTGCGGGAGGCGACACGGCAGGCGCTCGCGCGCGCCGGCGCCGCGTACGGGGACGTGGACCACGTCAATGCCCATGGCACCGGTACCCCGCTCAACGACAGCACCGAGGCGGCCGTGCTGGGTGAACTCTTCGGCCCCGAGGGCCCCGCTGTCACCTCGACCAAGGGCGTGACCGGCCACACGATGGGTGCGGCGGGCGCCGTGGAGGCGGCCCTCACGGTGTTGGCCGTGCGGCGGCAGACGGTGCCGCCGACCGCCAACTTCGACCGGGCCGATGACGGGACCTCGGGCATCGACGTCGTGCACGGAGCCGCCCGGCAGCGCCCTGTCGAGCTGGCCGTCAGCAACTCCTGCGGCTTCGGCGGGCACAACGTGGTGCTGGTGTTCGCCCCGGCTCCTACGGTTCGCGGCGCACGGCGGTGACGGTCTCGAAGCCGGCGGTCTCGTACGGGTGCGGGGTCGACGGCGGCGTCGGGACCTGCGCGTCGCCGTCCGGGAGGGAGGCGGCGTGCACCACCGTCGGCCGGTGCTCGTCCAGCGGTTCGGAGAGCCCGCACGGTGCCGGTCCGCCGCTCATGGCCAGTGCGTAGTGCTCGGGATCGGTCATGACCGCACGGATACCTCTCCCGACCGTCGGCGAGGCAGCCGTGCGCGGAAGACCACCCGTGCTGCGGTACGCCGCACCGCCGACCGGCCCTCGGCGTCCCCGCCGGTCCCGGCCGCACGGGTGGCGGCCGGCACCGGCGGGGGTGGAGCAGCAGCTCACCGCCGCGTCAGCCGCAGTGCTGGGCCTTCTCGTCCTCGGTCATCGGCCGGGTGTGCTGCGTCTTGGTGCTCGGCGCGTCCGGCTTCGGACCGGTGGCCTCGAAGGGCACGTACCAGATGTAGTGGCCGTGGAACCGGTCGGGGAAGTGCATCTCGTACTGCCCGCTGACGGTCTGCAGCTGTGCCTCGCGCGTCACCCAGCCGACCTCGCCCGGCCTGACGTCGATGTTCGTCTGGGCCGACTCGGTGTGGGAACTCTCCCAGGTGTGCTGGTAGTTGGTCTCGATGCTGACCTTGAACACTTCGGCGAAACCGTACTCGGCGCTCAGTGAGACTCCCACGCTGTTGGTCTCGCCGGTGGTGTCGGACCAGCCGACGGTGGAGCGCTGCAGGTCCTTCGTGCAGTTGTAGGCGCTGTCGCCGACCTGGTGCGCCTCGCCCATGGAGTCACGGGGCGGCCCGTCCGGGTGGAAGACGCAGACGTCGGTGCCGTTGTCGCACTTGTCCAGCAGTTCCCGGACGGTGGGCGGATTGTCGTCGGCCTGCGCCACGCCGGGGGTGAGTGCCGCGCTGCCGGCGGTGACGAGGGCGGCCACCAGGACGGACCACCTGACGCGTTGGTTCATGGAGTTCTCCTCACAGGAGGCGTGTGGGGGGATGGGATGGCGTCGGCGTCAGCTGAAGCCGATGGACCGGGTGCGGTCGTTCATGAAGGCCCCGATGTCCGAGGTGTTCTCCTTGAACGGGCCGTCCCGGTCCCCGCCGAGCCCGGGCTCGGGGTAGAGCCAGATCCAGCAGTTGCCCCACGGCTGCACCGAGGAGATGCGGTTCTTCCAGGCGTCCTGCAGGTCGTACTGGTAGTCGACCCAGCCGTCCTTCTCGCACAGCGCCTCGCCGCTGATGGTCAGCGAGTCACCGCCGAAGTCGGTGTCGTCGAAGAAGGTGCCCTGGATGACACCGTCGGCCTGTCGGTCGCCGTCGGCCGCCAGCGACCGCGCCTGTGCGCGGAACCCGCTGTCGTGCGCCGCCGCACGGGCGGAGGCCGGCGCGTCGTCGATGCGCCCTTCGCTCGCGTGGTCGATGGCCTCGGTGAAGCTGGCGTAGCAGCGCTCGGCGCCGGTGCTCAGATCGAGGGTGCAGTGCCGCGGCTGTCCGTCCTCGCCCGACGGGACCGGGCCCGAGGGGACGGCCTGTGCCGCGGGCGCCGTCACCGCGCCGGCCAGCAGGACGGAGGCGGCGAGGGTGACCGTACGCACGGTGCGGTGTCTCGGCCGGGAGATCATGTGATCCTCCAAGTGTTCGTGGGGCACACCCAGTTGGGTGTGGAACAGCAGTACGCGTGCTCGTTGGGTCCCGGCTGAAACGGCAAGCCCGTCAATGCCCGTAAGTTACTCTCGGTAACAGCAATAACGTCGTGCGCGTGCCCGGAAATGTGGGACGCCCGACGGCACCGGCAGCCGCCCCGCACTACCGCACCGCCGCGACGCGACCCAGCGGCTGCCGTGGGACGAACGCGTCCCGCGGCGTGGCGCGCGGCAGGCCGGGCAGCGAGTGGAGGGCCGTCACCGTCCGTCCGTCGGTGTGCCGCCACCGCCTCGGCGGGTTCGTACCCGAACATGGCCAGCGGCGGCCGTGTGCCTGCGGCACACAGCTGCGGCCGCCCACTGCCTACCTGCGGCCGGCCTTGGGAGCGGCGTGAGCGATACGGAGCGGTTCGCCGACTCGGACGAGTCCGACTGGGGGCAGCTGGACGCTGTG
Source organism: Streptomyces sp. B15 (assembly GCF_018070605.1). Taxonomy (NCBI): domain Bacteria; kingdom Bacillati; phylum Actinomycetota; class Actinomycetes; order Kitasatosporales; family Streptomycetaceae; genus Streptomyces; species Streptomyces sp. B15. The sequence goes on along the minus strand of NZ_JAGPXJ010000183.1, from coordinate 327 downwards.
CTGACCGGAGTCATGGAGGCCACCGGCGCTTCGGTGGGGCTGATGTATCTGCTGCCTCCCGGGGAACAGGTGCTCTCCCTCGCAGTGGTGTCCGGGGTCTCCCTCGGTATCGCCGCGCCGTGGGCCCGCATTCCGCTGGAGGCACCCGTCCCGGTGGCGGTCGCGATGCGGCGGCACCGGTTCGTGTGGCTGGCCAGCCAGGAGGAGATGGCCCGCCAGTACCCCAGGGTCGGTGTGGTGCTGCCCTACGACTTCCGGCTGGCCGCCGCCCCCGTCGTCGTCGGCGGCACGGCACGCGGCGGCATCGTCCTGCTGTGGCCGACCGAA
>NZ_JAGPXJ010000182.1:0-5234 GCF_018070605.1 Streptomyces sp. B15 | reverse complement strand
AAAGGGCAAACGTCCGGAGAAACCGGTGAGATGGTTTCGAAGGAAGCGTCCGTTCCTTGAGAACTCAACAGCGTGCCAAAAGTCAACGCCAGATATGTTGATACCCCGGCCTGTCGACGAGTGTCGATGGGTTGAGGTTCCTTTGACAGCTCTCGATTGAAGAGGGCATACAGCGAGGACGCTGTGGATCGGGAGATTATTCCTCTTCCGGTCCCGCTCTTCCGCGAAGCGAAAGCATTCACGGAGAGTTTGATCCTGGCTCAGGACGAACGCTGGCGGCGTGCTTAACACATGCAAGTCGAACGATGAACCTCTTTCGGGAGGGGATTAGTGGCGAACGGGTGAGTAACACGTGGGCAATCTGCCCTGCACTCTGGGACAAGCCCTGGAAACGGGGTCTAATACCGGATATGACCACCGGCCGCATGGTCTGGTGGTGGAAAGCTCCGGCGGTGCAGGATGAGCCCGCGGCCTATCAGCTTGTTGGTGGGGTGATGGCCTACCAAGGCGACGACGGGTAGCCGGCCTGAGAGGGCGACCGGCCACACTGGGACTGAGACACGGCCCAGACTCCTACGGGAGGCAGCAGTGGGGAATATTGCACAATGGGCGCAAGCCTGATGCAGCGACGCCGCGTGAGGGATGACGGCCTTCGGGTTGTAAACCTCTTTCAGCAGGGAAGAAGCGCAAGTGACGGTACCTGCAGAAGAAGCACCGGCTAACTACGTGCCAGCAGCCGCGGTAATACGTAGGGTGCGAGCGTTGTCCGGAATTATTGGGCGTAAAGAGCTCGTAGGCGGCTTGTCGCGTCGGATGTGAAAGCCCGGGGCTTAACCCCGGGTCTGCATTCGATACGGGCAGGCTGGAGTTCGGCAGGGGAGATTGGAATTCCTGGTGTAGCGGTGAAATGCGCAGATATCAGGAGGAACACCGGTGGCGAAGGCGGATCTCTGGGCCGATACTGACGCTGAGGAGCGAAAGCGTGGGGAGCGAACAGGATTAGATACCCTGGTAGTCCACGCCGTAAACGTTGGGCACTAGGTGTGGGCGACATTCCACGTCGTCCGTGCCGCAGCTAACGCATTAAGTGCCCCGCCTGGGGAGTACGGCCGCAAGGCTAAAACTCAAAGGAATTGACGGGGGCCCGCACAAGCGGCGGAGCATGTGGCTTAATTCGACGCAACGCGAAGAACCTTACCAAGGCTTGACATACACCGGAAAGCGCTGGAGACAGTGCCCCCCTTTGGGTCGGTGTACAGGTGGTGCATGGCTGTCGTCAGCTCGTGTCGTGAGATGTTGGGTTAAGTCCCGCAACGAGCGCAACCCTTGTCCTGTGTTGCCAGCAACTCTTCGGAGGTTGGGGACTCACGGGAGACTGCCGGGGTCAACTCGGAGGAAGGTGGGGACGACGTCAAGTCATCATGCCCCTTATGTCTTGGGCTGCACACGTGCTACAATGGCCGGTACAATGAGCTGCGATGCCGTGAGGTGGAGCGAATCTCAAAAAGCCGGTCTCAGTTCGGATTGGGGTCTGCAACTCGACCCCATGAAGTCGGAGTCGCTAGTAATCGCAGATCAGCATTGCTGCGGTGAATACGTTCCCGGGCCTTGTACACACCGCCCGTCACGTCACGAAAGTCGGTAACACCCGAAGCCGGTGGCCCAACCCCCTTGTGGGGAGGGAATCGTCGAAGGTGGGACTGGCGATTGGGACGAAGTCGTAACAAGGTAGCCGTACCGGAAGGTGCGGCTGGATCACCTCCTTTCTAAGGAGCATCTTTGGCCATCACGTGTGGTGGTCCAGAGGCCCATTACGCAGGCGAGTGTTCTGCGGTGGGTTGCTCATGGGTGGAACGTTGACTATTCGGCACTCTTGGCTGCTTTCTTCTAGTACTGCTTCGGCGTGGAACGAGGAAGGTGTCTGAGGGTGTTGGGCGCGCTGTTGGGTGTCTGAGGGCACGGCCGTTGGGTTGTGGCTCTTGGTGCCGGTCCCAGTGAACTCCGATGTGTGTCGGGGGTGGTGGGTGGCTGGTTGTTGTTTGAGAACTGCACAGTGGACGCGAGCATCTGTGGCCAAGTTTTTAAGGGCGCACGGTGGATGCCTTGGCACCAGGAACCGATGAAGGACGTGGGAGGCCGCGATAGGCCCCGGGGAGCTGTCAACCGAGCTGTGATCCGGGGGTGTCCGAATGGGGGAACCCGGCAGTCGTCATGGGCTGTCACCTGCCGCTGAATGTATAGGCGGTGTGGAGGGAACGCGGGGAAGTGAAACATCTCAGTACCCGTAGGAAGAGAAAACAACCGTGATTCCGGGAGTAGTGGTGAGCGAAACCGGATCAGGCTAAACCGTATGTGTGTGAGACCCGGCAGGGGTTGCGCATGCGGGGTTGTGGGACTGCGCTTCAGTCGTCTGCCGGCGGCTGGGTGAGTTAGAAACCGTATGGATAGGCGAAGGGCATGCGAAAGGCCCGGCGTAGAGGGTAAGACCCCCGTAGCTGAAATCTGTACGGCTCACTTGTGTTGTTCCCAAGTAGCATGGGGCCCGAGAAATCCTGTGTGAATCTGGCGGGACCACCCGTCAAGCCTAAATATTCCCTGGTGACCGATAGCGGATAGTACCGTGAGGGAATGGTGAAAAGTACCGCGGGAGCGGAGTGAAAGAGTACCTGAAACCGTGTGCCTACAAGCCGTGGGAGCGTCGCGTGGAGATTTCGGTCTTCACGTCGTGACTGCGTGCCTTTTGAAGAATGAGCCTGCGAGTTTGCGGCATGTTGCGAGGTTAACCCGTGTGGGGGAGCCGTAGCGAAAGCGAGTCCGAAGAGGGCGTTTGAGTAGCGTGTTCAAGACCCGAAGCGGAGTGATCTAGCCATGGGCAGGGTGAAGCGCGGGTAAGACCGTGTGGAGGCCCGAACCCACCAGGGTTGAAAACCTGGGGGATGACCTGTGGTTAGGGGTGAAAGGCCAATCAAACTCCGTGATAGCTGGTTCTCCCCGAAATGCATTTAGGTGCAGCGTCGTGTGTTTCTTGCCGGAGGTAGAGCACTGGATAGGCGATGGGCCCTACCGGGTTACTGACCTTAGCCAAACTCCGAATGCCGGTAAGTGAGAGCGCGGCAGTGAGACTGTGGGGGATAAGCTCCATGGTCGAGAGGGAAACAGCCCAGAGCATCGACTAAGGCCCCTAAGCGTGTGCTAAGTGGGAAAGGATGTGGAGTCGCAGAGACAACCAGGAGGTTGGCTTAGAAGCAGCCATCCTTGAAAGAGTGCGTAATAGCTCACTGGTCAAGTGATTCCGCGCCGATAATGTAGCGGGGCTCAAGTACACCGCCGAAGTCGTGTCATTTCAGTGTTACTCCTAACGGAGGCTGGGATGGGTAGGGGAGCGTCGTGTGCCGGGTGAAGCAGCCGTGGAAGCGAGTTGTGGACGGTTCACGAGTGAGAATGCAGGCATGAGTAGCGATACATGCGTGAGAAACGTGTGCGCCGATTGACTAAGGGTTCCTGGGTCAAGCTGATCTGCCCAGGGTAAGTCGGGACCTAAGGCGAGGCCGACAGGCGTAGTCGATGGAGAACCGGTTGATATTCCGGTACCCGCTATGCAGCGTCAAACATCGAATCAGGTGATGCTAAGTCCGTGAAGCCTCTCTGGATCCTTCGGGTGAAGGAGTGTGGTGGAGCCGACGGTCCGAGCTTGTAGTAGGTGAGTGATGGGGTGACGCAGTGAGGTAGTCCAGCCCGGGCGATGGTTGTCCCGGGGTAAGGGTGTAGCCCGTCAGGTAGGTAAATCCGCCTGGCTTGTGGGTGAGACCTGATGCCGAGCCGTTTGTGGTGAAGTGGGTGATCCTGTGCTGTCGAGAAAAGCCTCTAGCGAGTTGTGTGGCGGCCCGTACCCTAAACCGACTCAGGTGGTCTGGTAGAGAATACCGAGGCGTTCGGGTGAACTATGGTTAAGGAACTCGGCAAAATGCCCCCGTAACTTCGGGAGAAGGGGGGCCACACCTGGTGATCACCTTTTCGGTGTGAGCTGGGGGTGGCCGCAGAGACCAGCGAGAAGCGACTGTTTACTAAAAACACAGGTCCGTGCGAAGCCGTAAGGCGATGTATACGGACTGACGCCTGCCCGGTGCTGGAACGTTAAGGGGACCGGTTAGTCAGGATTCGTCCTGGTGAAGCTGAGAACTTAAGCGCCAGTAAACGGCGGTGGTAACTATAACCATCCTAAGGTAGCGAAATTCCTTGTCGGGTAAGTTCCGACCTGCACGAATGGCGTAACGACTTCTTGACTGTCTCAACCATAGGCCCGGTGAAATTGCAGTACGAGTAAAGATGCTCGTTTCGCGCAGCAGGACGGAAAGACCCCGGGACCTTTACTACAGCTTGATATTGGTGTTCGGTTCGGCTTGTGTAGGATAGGTGGGAGACTGTGAAGCGGGCACGCCAGTGTTCGTGGAGTCGTTGTTGAAATACCACTCTGGTCGTGCTGGATGTCTAACCTGGGTCCGTGATCCGGATCGGGGACAGTGTCTGGTGGGTAGTTTAACTGGGGCGGTTGCCTCCTAAAGAGTAACGGAGGCGCCCAAAGGTTCCCTCAGCCTGGTTGGTCATCAGGTGGTGAGTGTAAGTGCACAAGGGAGCTTGACTGTGAGACTGACGGGTCGAGCAGGGACGAAAGTCGGGACTAGTGATCCGGCGGTGGCTTGTGGAAGCGCCGTCGCTCAACGGATAAAAGGTACCCCGGGGATAACAGGCTGATCTTCCCCAAGAGTCCATATCGACGGGATGGTTTGGCACCTCGATGTCGGCTCGTCGCATCCTGGGGCTGGAGTCGGTCCCAAGGGTTGGGCTGTTCGCCCATTAAAGCGGTACGCGAGCTGGGTTTAGAACGTCGTGAGACAGTTCGGTCCCTATCCGCTGCGCGCGTAGGAGTCTTGAGAAGGGCTGTCCCTAGTACGAGAGGACCGGGACGGACGGACCTCTGGTGTGCCAGTTGTTCTGCCAAGGGCATGGCTGGTTGGCTACGTTCGGGAAGGATAACCGCTGAAAGCATCTAAGCGGGAAGCCTGCTTCGAGATGAGGACTCCCACCCCCTTTGAGGGGTTAAGGCTCCCTGGAGATGACGGGGTTGATAGGCCGGATCTGGAAGCACGGTAACGTGTGGAGGTGACCGGTACTAATAGGCCGAGGGCTTGTCCATAGAGGCTCGCGTCCACTGTGTGGGTTCTGAGACAACAACC
>NZ_JAGPXJ010000181.1:0-5461 GCF_018070605.1 Streptomyces sp. B15 | reverse complement strand
GCGGACGGCACCCCCGCACCGCCCAGCCGCCGTCGAGTATGTCCCTGCGCTCGTCGGAGGGGACGCCTGTGGCCGGTATCCAGTCGAGCGCGAACAGCCCCTGGGCCGCGGCCCGTGCGGCGGCCCGGAGCCGGTCGGTGTCGGCAGGGCGCAGCACCACGGAAGCCGCCGTGAGGACGGGTGCGCCTGTCGGGTCGGCGACGGTGAGCCGCAGTGTCCGGCCACCGCCCGCGCCGGTCTCGTCACCGTCCCTTCCCCCGTCGTGGGGCGAGACGCGGACCCGCACCGTGGTCGCTCCTGTGGCGTGCAGCGTGACCCCGTTCCAGGCGAACGGCAGCCAGACGCGGCCGTCGTCCTCCGCGCTCCCGCTGTCCTTCTCCCCCAGCAGCGCCGGGTGGAGAGCCGCATCGAGGAGCGCCGGGTGGATGCCGAAGCCGTCTGGCTCCTTGCCCGCGGCCTCGGGCAGTTCCACCTCGGCCAGCAGGTCGGCGCCGTCGTACCAGGCGGCCCGCACGCCCTGGAAGGCGGGGCCGTAGCCGTATCCGGCCGCCGCGGCCCGCGTGTAGAAGCCGTCCAGCTCCACGGGGCGCGCGCCTGGCGGCGGCCACACGGCCGCTGCGGACTCCTCCCCGGGCTCCCCCGGGAGCCCTCCCGGGGGCTGCTCCACGGGTGGCACGGCTTCGGGGCCGAGCACGCCGACGGGGCCGAGCACGCCGACGGCGTGACACGTCCAGGGCGCCTGATCGTCGTGGTCGGGGCGCGCATGCACCCTGACGTCGCGCCGCCCCTCCTCGTCGGCCGGGCCCGCCACGACCTGGACGCGTACCCCACCGGAGGCCGGGAGCAGCAGCGGGGTCTGCAGAGCCAGCTCCTCGACGCCCGCGCATCCCACCTCGTCGGCGGCGCGCAGCGCCCATTCGACGAGCGCGGCACCGGGCACCAGCGTGGTGCCGTCGACCTGGTGGTCGGCCAGCCAGGCAGCGCCACCGGTCGCGGCCAGCCGCCCCGTGAGCAGCCGGGTGTCGGCTTCGGCGACCTCGACGGCCGCGCCGAGGAGTGGATGGTCGGCGGAGGTGAGGCCGAGACCCGCCGGGTCGCCACCACCGTCGCCCGTGCCGCCGTGGGCCCAGAACCGCCGGCGCTGGAAGGGGTAGGTGGGCAGCGGCACCGTCCTCGGGGCGGGTCGCTGCGGGAAGCAGGGGCTCCAGTCGACGCGTGCCCCCGCGGTGAACGCATGGCTCACGGCCCGCACCAGCTGCTCGGGGCCACCCTGGTCACGGCGGAGCGTGGGCACGGCGGCCGCGGTGGTGACACCCGCCTCGTCGAAGCACTCCTGGAGGCCGAAGGTGAGTCCCGGATGCGGGCTGGCCTCCACGAACACCCGGTGCCCGTCGGCCAGCAGCGCGGCCACGGCGTCGGCGAACCGTACGGGGCGGCGCAGATTGGTCACCCAGTAGTCGCCGTCCAGGGCCGAGGTGTCCGTACGGGTGCCGGTGACGGTGGAGTAGAAGGCGATCTCCGCGCGCACCGGGCGTACTCCGGAGAGGCGCTCGGTCAGCTCCTCGGTGATCCGGTCGACGAGCGGGCCGTGCGAGGCGTAGTCGACGTCGATCGTCCGGGCCCGCACTCCTTCTTCCTCGGCGTGCGCGACGAGCGCGGCGACCTGCTCGGGCGGGCCGGAGACGACGGTGGAGGCGGGGCCGTTGACTGCGGCCACCACCACCTCGGGGGCCGCGCGCTCAGCCAGCCGGGCCGTGTGCTCCTCTCCCACCGCCAGCGAAGCCATGGCTCCACTGCCGGAGAGCTGCCGAAGTGCCCGGCTCCGTACGGCGACGATCTTGGCGGCGTCCTCCAGGGAGAGCGCCCCCGCCACGCAGGCAGCGGCGATCTCCCCCTGGCTGTGCCCGACGACGGCGGCCGGTACGACGCCGTGCGCCGCCCACACGTCCGCCAGCGCGACCATGGTGGCCCACAGCGCGGGCTGCACCACGTCCACCCGGCCCAGGTCGGCCGCGTCCTCGGCGCCCCGGAGGACATCGGTCAAGGACCAGTCGACGTACGGCGCCAGGGCGCGCTCGCACGCCGCGATCCGGTCCGCGAACACCGGCGAGGAGTCGAGGAGCCCGGCGCCCATGCCCACCCACTGCGAGCCCTGCCCGGGGAAGACCAGCACGGGCGCCGACCCGCCCGAGCCCGCTCCCGCCGCGTCGCCCGGGCCGACGACGGCCGAGTGTTCCTCACCCGAGGCCAGCGCCCGTACGCCCGCCAGCAGTTCATCGCGGTCGGCGCCGACGACGACGGCACGCTGCTCGAAGACGGACCGCGTGCTGACGAGCGACCAGCCGATGTCGGCGGCGGTCGCCCCGTCGGCCGAACCGGTGAACGCCCCGGCGGAGGCATCGGGAGACGCCTCGGAGGATGCCGCCTCGGGGGGTGCCGCCTCGGTGACGCGGTCGGTGTGCTCGGCGAGTTCGCGTGCCCGGGCGCGCAGCGCGGGCACACTCCGCGCGGACAGCACCCAAGGGAGGACGGGCGCTGCTCCGCCTCCCCCCTCCGGCCCGGTCCCGGGAGCCTCGGACGCGGCTTCGGGAGGGGCCACCGGCTCCGGCTGCGGTGCCTGTTCCAGTACGACGTGCGCGTTCGTGCCGGAGATACCGAACGAGGAGACACCGGCCCGCCGCGGTCGGCCGGTGAGCGGCCACTCCTCGGGCGCGGTCAGCAGCCGCACGGCCGCGGCGTCCCACTCGACGTGCGGGGTCGGCTCCTCGATGTGCAGGGACGCGGGCAGGGTGCCGTGCCGCATCGCCAGCACCATCTTGATGACACCCGCCACCCCGGCTGCGCCCTGTGTGTGCCCGATGTTGGACTTCACGGAACCGAGCAGGACGGGCCGGTCCTCGGGCCGGTTCCTGCCGTAGGTCGCGATGATCGCGTCGGCCTCGATGGAGTCGCCGAGGACGGTCCCGGTGCCGTGCGCCTCCACCACATCCACTTCGGACGCCGAGAGCCGCGCGTTGGCGAGCGCGTGGCGGATCACGCGCTGCTGGGAGGGGCCGTTCGGCGCCGTGAAACCGTTGCTGGCCCCGTCCTGGTTGATGGCCGAGCCGCGCAGCAGGGCCAGTACCGGGTGGCCGTTGCGCCGTGCGTCGGACAGCCGTTCCAGCACCAGGACACCGGCCCCCTCGCCCCAGCCGGTGCCGTCGGCGCTCGCGGCGAACGCCTTGCACCGCCCGTCCGGCGACAGACCGCGCTGCCGCGAGAAGCCGGTGAACACCTCCGGAGTGGCCATGACCGTCACACCACCGGCCAGCGCCAGCTCGCACTCTCCCTGGCGCAGCGCCTGACCCGCCAAGTGGATGGCCACCAGGGAGGAGGAACAGGCCGTTTCGATCGTCACGGCGGGCCCCTCCAGGCCCAGGGTGTACGAGACCCGGCCCGACAGCAGACTGGGTGCGTTGCCCGCATACCCCTCGGACGCCTGCGAGGAGCCGCCGCCGCCCTTCGAGCCGTCGCCCGTGGTCGCCGTCCCCGCGTAGACGCCGGTCCGGCTGCCGCGCAAGGTGCCGGGGTCGATACCGGCACGTTCGATCGCCTCCCAGGAGCATTCGAGGAGCACCCGCTGCTGGGGGCTGCTGGCGAGTGCCTCACGCGGTGAGATGCCGAAGAACGAGGCGTCGAACTGGTCGGCGTCGTAGAGGAAGCCGCCCTTGCGGGTGTAGGTGGTTCCCGGGTGGTCGGGATCGGGATGGTAGAGGCCCTCCAGGTCCCAACCACGGTCGGTGGGGAATTCGCCGATCGCGTCGGTGCCCGAGGCCACCAGCTCCCACAACTCCTCCGGCGAGGTGATGTCACCGCCGCCTGGCCCTGTGTCCCCGTCCCGGCCGGTTCCAGGGAATCGGCAGGCCATGGCGACCACGGCCACCGGCTCCTGCGCCTGTTCCTCGACCTGGCGCAGCCGCCGGCGCGTCTCCTGGAGATCGGTGGTGACACGCTTGAGGTATTCGACCAACTGCTCTTCGGTCGCCATCTGGTTCTCACCGGCCCTATCCGCTTGGCGTGCTGCCTGCTGGTGCGCCCTGCCCTGTTCCGTGTGTCGCCGTTCTGCTCCGTACACCGTCGTGTACGGCGTTGTGGCACTTCGTCGTGTACGTCGTCATATGTCGCCGTGCGGCGCTGTAGGTCACTGCTCTTGTGGCACTGCTCTTGTCGCCGATTCGCCGATTTACCGACTCGTCGACTCGGTGTACGTCGCCGGGTCTTCGCCGTCAGCCGTGGTCGTCAGGACGCGCCCAGCTCGTTGTCGATGAAGTCGAGCAGCTGGTCGGCCGTGGCGTCCTGGAGCCGTGTGCCACCGCTGCCGTTCCCGTTGCCTTCGCTGCTGCCGTTGTCGTTGCCGTTGCCCTTCTGGTCCCCCTGGCCGTGCCCGTCGCCGACGTCGCCCGGGAGTGTCTGTGCCGACCTCCACCGGTGGAGCAGGTCCTCCAACCGCGAGGTGACAGCACGGGCGTCGCCGTCCCTCAGTGCGGCGGCGCCCAAGGTGCCCTCCAACCGGGCGAGTTCGTCGAGCACAGGTTCCAGCTCGAACACCTCCTGCGGCCCGCCGTCCGACGTCCCGCTCTGCGGCGCGACCCGCTCCAGCAGCTCCTCGGCAAGCGCGCCGACCCGTGGGTAGTCGAAGATCAGGGCGGGCGGCAGCCGCAGCCCGGTCGCGGCGCCGAGCCGGTTGCGCAGCTCGACGGCCGTCAGCGAGTCGAACCCGAGGTCCTTGAACGAGGCCCCCTCCTGGACCGCTTCGGGATCCGCGTGCCCGAGCACGGTCGCGACATGGCCGCGCACCAGATCGAGCAGCACCCGGTGTCGTTCACCCGCCGACAGCCCGGCCAGCCTGCTGCTCCAGTCCTCCGACTCCGCGCGCACGGCTGTCGCCGCCGTACGCCGTACGCGCCCCTCCGCACCGCCGGCCCCGCCCCTGCCGGTACCGGCGAGCGCGCGGAGTGCCGGTGGCAGCACCTCGGCGGGCTGGGTGGCGAGCGCCCGTACATCGAGATCGATGGCGAGGAGGTGCGGGCGCCCGTCGTGGCGAGTGCTGTCGAACAGCTCCAGCGCGCGATCGGTCGCGAGCGCGCCCACTCCGGAGCGCGCCATTCGGGCGAGGTCGGCTTCGCCGAGCCCGCCGGACATCCCGCTCGCCTCCGCCCACAACCCCCAGCCCACGGAGACACCAGGCAGACCAAGGGAACGACGGTGAACAGCAAGGGCATCACAGAACGCGTTCGCCGCCGCATAGTTCGCCTGCCCAGGGCTGCCCAGCGCTGCCGTGCTCGAGGAGAGGACGACGAAGAAGGAGAGGGGGAGGTGGGCGGTGGCCCGGTGCAGGTTGTATGCGGCCGTGGCCTTCGGCGCCCATACGCCGGCAAGCCGCTCGGCGGACTGCGAGGCCAGCACGGCGTCATCCAGAACA
>NZ_JAGPXJ010000180.1:0-5471 GCF_018070605.1 Streptomyces sp. B15 | reverse complement strand
GTCCTGCAGCCCGGTTTCGTGGGCACCGAGGCCCCCGACTGGATCCTGCGCGACATCGGCGACGGGTTGGCCTCCGTCGTCCTCTTCTCGCGCAACATCTCCTCCCCGGACCAGGTGGCGCGCCTGACCGCACAGCTCCGCGCGGAGAACCCCGCGCTGATCGTCGCGATCGACGAGGAGGCGGGGGACGTGACCAGGATCGAGCCGGCCACCGGCTCGACCCGGCCGGGCAACTTCGCGCTGGGTGCCGTCGACGACCCGGAGCTGACCGAGGCCGTCGCCGCCGACCTGGGCCGTCAACTGCTCGCCACGGGGGTGACCCTCGACTTCGCACCCAGCGCGGACGTCAACTCCAACCCTGACAACCCGGTCATCGGGGTCAGGTCCTTCGGCGCCGACGCCGACCTGGTGTCCCGGCACACCGCGGCGTGGATCCGCGGTCTCCAGTCCTCCGGAGTCGCCGCCTGCGCCAAGCACTTCCCCGGACACGGTGATGTCGCCGCCGACTCGCACCACGAGCTGCCCACTTACGACGCCGACCGGACCGGGATCGCCGCCCAGTCCCTGCCCCCGTTCCGGGCCGCGATGGAAGCGGGTGTCCGCGCGATCATGAGCGGACATCTGCTGGTACCCGCCCACGACGCAGACCTCCCGGCCACGCTCAGCCGGGCAGTACTGCGGGGACTGCTCCGCGAGGAACTGGGATTCGACGGGCTGATCGTCAGTGACGCCATCGAGATGGGCGCCGTCACCGGGCGCCATGGGATCGACGGGGCCACCGTGCGGGCCGTCGCAGCCGGAGTGGACGCCGTCTGCGTCGGCGGGGAGAGCGCCGAGGAGAGCACCGTCGACGGACTGGCCACGGCACTCGTCGAGGCCGTCGTCCGCGGCGACCTCGCGGAAGAGCGGCTGGCCGAAGCCGCAGGCCGAGTACGCGAGTTCGCGGACTGGTCAGCCGCGCTGCGGGCAGCCGTCCCCGCCCGGGAGGCCGCCCGGGACATCGGCTACGTCGCGGCGCGGCGCGCCGTCCGGCTCACCGGCACCGCACGGGACACCCTCCCCCTCGCGGCCCCGCCCCACGTGGTGGAACTGGTCGCGGCCACCAACATGGCCATCGGCAAGGAGACCCCGTGGGGCGTCGCGGCCCCGCTGCGGGAACGCCTCCCGGGCACGACCTCCGCCCGCGTGCACGGCGACGAACTGCGGGAGCGGGCGGGCGTCCTCGACAGCCGGGCGCTGGCACCCGCCTCCGGGCGGCCGCTCGTCGTGGTCGTCCGGGACGCCTCCCGCCACGCGTGGATGAGCCGCGCCGTCGCCGCGCTGGTCGCCGCACGCCCGGACACCGTCGTGGTGGAGATGGGCCTGCCGAGCGACGCCCTCACCGGAGCGACGCAGATCGTCACCCACGGCGCGAGCGCCGCCTCCGGCGTGGCCGCGGCGGAGCTGCTGACGGGCGGCCCCCGGGCCGCCGACGGCTTCCACCGCTGTGTGTCGTAGCCGTGACGGGTGCCCGCCCGGGATCAGTCGGGCACCCGGCCCTCGCCGCTCAGCGTCCGCCACAGGAAGGTGTGGGTCAGCGCCTCGACGAAGGCGGCCTGCTCATGGTCGGCCGCACCGGCGTGCCCACCGCCGGTGTTCTCGAAATACCGGACGGGCAGCCCCCGGGACCGCATGCGCGCGGCCATCTTCCGGGCATGGCCCGGGTGGACGCGGTCGTCGCGGGTCGAGGTCGTCAGCAGCAGCGGCGGACAGCCGCGGTCGGCGTCCAGGTTGTGGTACGGCGACCAGCGGAGCAGCTGGGCGCGCTCATCGGGTGTGTCCGGATCGCCGTACTCGGCGATCCAGGACGAGCCTGCGAGCAGCCGGTGGAAGCGCAGCATGTCCAGCAGCGGTACCTCGGCGACGACCGCGCCGAAGAGTTCGGGATGGCGGGTGAGCATGACGCCCATCAGCAGGCCCCCGTTGCTGCCGCCGGAGATACCGAGCCGCTCCGGTGCGGTGATACCCCGCGCTGCAAGGTCCCGGGCGACGGCTGCGAAGTCCTCGAAGGCGCGGTCCCGCGCCGCACCGAGCGCCGCTCGGTGCCAGGCGGGACCGTACTCGCCGCCGCCGCGGATGTTCGCCACCACATAGGCGCCGCCGCGCCGCAGCCACGTCCTGCCCGTCACGGCGGAGTAGGACGGGGTGAGGGACACCTCGAACCCGCCGTAGCCGTACAGCAGCGTGGGCACCGGTCCCTCCTGCCGCTCCGGCCCGACGACGAAGTACGGCACCCGGGTCCCGTCCGCCGAGACCGCGAAGTGCTGCCGTACGCACAACCCCTCGGTGGCGAAGCGGGCCGGCGCCTGCTTCAGCGTCTCCACGCCCGGTGCGTCGGCCATCGCCCGGCACAGGGTGGCGGGCTGCAGATATCCGCTGACGTCGAAGAGGATCTCCTCCGCGTTCTCGTCCTCCTCGTCCGGGGCGGTCGCGGTCACTGCAGCCGTGGACAGCGGCGGCACCTCGCCGAGCGGGCGGCGCGACCAGCCGCCGCCGGAGTTCGGCGTGAGCAGCTGCAGACGGGAGGAGACATCGGTGAGGGTCTCCAGCACGAGGTGGCCCCGCGTGGTGGCGTACCCGTCGAGGACGGTGCGCTCGTCCGGAGTGAACAGCACATCGTGCGCGCGCTCGCCGCGCAGGAAGGCGTCGAAAGGGAAGGCCAGCAGTGCTCCGGCCGGCCGGTCCAGCCAGGGTGAGCGCAGGCGGACCAGCAGCCATTCCCGGTGGATCCGGGCCAGCGCGTCGTCCGGCACCTCGATCCTCACCGGAGTGGCGTCCGGTCCGAGCAGGAAGTACTCGCTGCGCCAGAAATCCCGATGGCGCACGGCCAGATCCCGCTCGAAGCCGGGGGTGAAATCGTGCCAGGCGTGGACGGACACGTCCTCGGCCCGCCCCTCGAAGACGACCGGCGACTCCGCGAGCGGGGTACCCCGGCGCCAGCGCCGCACCGTGCGCGGGTAGCCGGACCTGGTGAGCGACCCGGGGCCGGTGTCGGTGCCGACGAAGAGGTGGTCCTGATCTATCCAGCTGACCGAGGTCTTGGCCTCGGGCAGCCGGAAGCCGCCCTCGGCCTGTGTCACGAAGCGGCGCCCCTCCACGTCGTATTCGCGTACGACAGTGGCGTCGGCACCATCCCGGGACAGCTTCACCAGGGCCCGCTTCCGGCCGGGCCGCTGCACCACCGCACCCGACCACACCCACGGCACGTCCTCCGCCGCGGCCAGCGCGTCCACGTCGAGCACCGTCTCCCAGCGCGGGTCGGGCCCCCGGTACTCGGCGAGAGTGGTGCGCCGCCACACCCCTCTGAGGTGGGCGGCATCGCGCCAGAAGTTGTACAGGTGCGGGCCGCGCCGCACGACGTACGGAATGCGTGCTGGATCGCTCAGCACCTCCCGCGCTTCCTTCCGCAGCGCCTCGAACCCCGGGTCGGCGGCGAGTTCCGCCACCGTCTCGGCGTTCTGCTCCTCCACCCAGGCGAGCGCGGCCTCGCCCTCGATCTCTTCCAGCCACAGATACGGGTCGTCTTCCTCCATCACCCCATGATTGTCCCCCCGGCTTGCACGGTCAGGTCGCGAGCCGGCGCACCGCCAGGAGACCGCCGACGCCCGGGAGGAGAGCAGTGGCCGTCGTTCGGGCCGCCTGTTTGCCGACGAGGAACGCGGTGTGCGCCGGCGGCCTCCTGCTCCGGAGCGCGAGTCGTCTCTCGTTCAGGACAGGGAGATGAGCGCCATCGAGGCCGCTGCGCATACCAGGCCCGCCCCCTGAAGCCGGGTGAGGCGTTCGCGGAGCACGGCGACGCCGAGCAGTACCGGGACGGCCGGGTAGAGGGCGGTGAGTACGACGGTGAGGGAGAGCAGTTGCTCCCGGGTGGCCAGCGTGTAGAGGGTGATCCCGAGAGTCCCGAGGCTGCCGGCTATCAGGCATCCCCACACGGATCCGGCGGACAGCCGGGGGCGGGCGGGACGGCGGGCGACCAGCGGCAGAAGGACCAGGACGGACGCGGCGCGGCCGGCGACGAGAGGCCACAGGCCGGCAGCCGGATCCGCCTGGGCGAGGGCGACGAACTGCAGAGCGAAGCCGAGTCCCGCGGCGAGCCCGTGGTGTGCCCCGGACGCGATGCCGCGGCCGCGGCGGCTGTCGCTGCTGCAGTTGTCGCTGTCGCTGTCGCTGCCGTCTTCGTCGGCACGGCCGGAGCGGGCGATCAGCCACAGCGCGGGCGGGGCGGCGGCGATGCCGTACCAGGCCCACAGCTGAGGGCGGTCGCCCAAGAGCGCCACGCCGATCAGCACGGGCAGGGCGACGGCGGCAACGTCACTCAGCGGCACCACGACGCTGAAGCGGCCACCGCTCACCCCCCGGTAGAGGAAGGCCACACCGATGCCCGTGCCGACGCCGGAGAGCGCTCCCCAGCCCAGCGCACCACCGCTGATGTGGGGCGCGGCGGACCAAGGTGCGACCAGAAGCATCAGGGCGGTGCCGCCGAGCTGGCCGATCAGAGCGACTGCGGAACTGTCGAGGCGGCGCGCGAGCAGGCCGCTGAGAAAATGGGCGGTGCCGAAGAACAGAGCCGACACCAGCGCGAGGGCTTCACCCAACGTCCTGGTCCACGCCCGTGTGAGGGTGCTCCCGGTCCGCCTGCCCGACCGGGCACGTGGCGTCGTCGCGGACGCAGACTCCTCGGTCGCAGAGCCGGCAGAGCCGTTCGGCGTCGCCGGGCTGCCGGTAGAGACCGGCCAACAGCTTGCTCAACAGCGCGTCCAGCTGAGCCTGTTCGTCCTCGTCGAGGTGGCGCAGAGCGCCGGTGAGTGCCTCGCCCCGAGAGGTAAGGAGGCTGTGTGCGGCCCGGGTGCCCGCGTCGGTCGGATGGATAGCGACCCAGCGCCCCCACGTCGACTCCCGGCGGATCAGCCCCTGTTTCTCCAGCCCGTCGACCATGCGGGCCGCCGCGGACTGGCTCAGCCCGACCCGCCGCCCCAGTTCGGTGACGCTGAGCCCAGGGTCGGTGGAGAGCACCACCAGGGCAGCGGCGCCACTGCTGCTGGTGCCGGCCGCGGCCGTGACCCCTGCCAGCAGCCGGTCGCTCAGCGCCAGCGAGGCCGCACCGAGCAGATTTGCTGTGCGAATCTCATCATGCATGACTCATGCATAACCGTATGAGCTGAGAACAAACCCGTGGAGGTCGATCGGCGGGCCCCGGCCATCGCGCCGGACCGCTGAGCGCATATGCGAAGGAGCGGGTGGGAGGTGGTGTTCCTCCCGCCCGCTCCTGTTCGCATGCGTGGTGTGGTGCTGTGAGTGGTGTTGTGGGCGTCGGCTGGTCAGTAGGCGGAGTCGACGTTGTCCATGGAGCCGTAGCGGTCGGCGGCGTAGTTGCAGGCGGCGACGATGTTGGCGACCGGGTCGGTCAGCTGGTCGGGGGTGCCTTCGACGTG
>NZ_JAGPXJ010000018.1:0-101103 GCF_018070605.1 Streptomyces sp. B15 | reverse complement strand
GGGCCGTACTGTTCGACCAGCCCGTGTGCGGCCAGGCCCAGCAGGTGCTTGAGCACGGTGCGCTCCTGGTAACCCACCTCGGCGGCCAACTCCTCGACCGCGGTCCCGGCCGCGCCCGCCGCTCGCACCCGCTCCCAGGTACGGCCCGCGCTCTGTCCGAGCCCTCCGTCGCGGGCGGGTGTCCGGAAGAGCTCACTCACCGCCTCCGGGGTGGACACTGCGGCCGGTGCGCTCTCCGGCGCCGCGGTTGACGCCCCAGTTGGCGGCGCGGTCTCGGTCTCGGTCTTGGGCGCGGGCGCGGGCGCGGGTGCCGGTCGAGGTGCGGGCGCGGTCTCGGGCGCGGGCGCCTCGGCGCGGGCAGCCGGTGCTCCGCCGGCTGCCGCGGGGTCCGTCGCCGTCGGGCCGGTTGCCGTCAGGCCGGACGCCGCGGGGCTGGTCACCGTCGCCCGGGTGGCCGTCGCCCGGGTGGCCCTCGCCGGTGCGGCGGAACCGACCGGGCGAGGGGTGCGGTTGACCGTGCGGTGCTTGCGTCCCTTCTGCCGCTTGCTCATCGCGCGCCCGCCTCTCCGTGGTGCTGCGGTGTCGCCAGGAACGGAAGGGGGTGTCGTTGTGCAGTGATCATGTGGGGGTTAACGAACGACCCGGCTCCGCGTCGATCCGCCGATCGGGGTCAGCCGGGACCGGCAGGCCGTCGGTGTCGGAGTTGGCGCCGCCGTCCGGGTTGTCGTCCGGGCCGCCGTCCGGGTCACGGCAGCAGGCCGTGCCGCCGGGCTGCCGCCACCGCGTGGTGGCGGCTGTGGACGCCCAGCTTGCGGGTGGCGCTGCGCAGATACGCCTTGACCGTCTCCGGCTCCAGGCCCAGGTACTGGGCGGCCTCCGCGTTGGTGCACCCGAGCGCGACGTACGAGAGGACGTCGAGCTCGCGCGGGGAGAGGCGCGGGCGGTCCTCGGTCCGGTCGGCGTGCGGGCCGGCGCCGGAGTCGCCCCCCTGCGGGCCGGTGTCGCCTCCGTCGCCCTCGATCCCGGCGCGCAGGAACCGGTCGCAGGCGTGCCGCAGCCTGTCCCGCAGCTTTGTGTCCTCGATCTGCTGGGCGATGCCGCGCAGTTCGGCGTGCAGGTCCCGCAGCGCGTCGAGGCCGGGCGCCGGGGGTTGGGCGGGCGGCGCCTCGACGGCGGTCTCCAGCAGCCGGACGCGCCGGTCGACCTCCTGGCGGACGGCGATCTCACCGGCCAGCCGCCGCGCGGCGTCCATCAGCGCGGCGGTGGCGCGGTCCCCCAGCGGCGTGGTGTCGCGGGTGGCGGCGTAGAGCACGCCCCGCACCCCGCCCTGCACGGTGACCGGTGCGGCCACGATCGCGCGTATGCCCTCCCGCCGCACGGGGCTGTCGTAGTCGTGGGTGATCGTCGTGGCCGGTACGTAGTCGTTGACCGCGTAGGGGCGCTGATGTGCGAGGACGTAGCCGCCCAGCCCTCGGCCGGGCACCACGCGCAGACCGCGCATGGAGTCGGTGAGGGTGCCGGTGAACTCCGTCAGCCGCAGGGCACCGTCGGCCACCTCGCCGCCGAAGACCGTACGCACACCTGTGCGTTGCCGCGCCAGTCGCAGGGCGTGGCGGAACGCGTCGGCATCGTCGGGCCGCAGCGGGGACCGGGGGAAGGGCACCGGGCCGCCCGGGGAGTGGGAACGGGTACGGGAACGGTCGGGTGAAGGCAACCTCGACTCCTCCGCTGCACAACAGTGGTCAGTTCGACGGGGTGGCCGGGCGCGGGCCGGGCCCGGAACCGGGCGCGGCCCGATCGGCCACGGACTCGGTCCTGGTCCCGGTTCCGGGGTCGGACGCGGCTCCGGTGGGTGTCGTCAGGCCCAGCAGTTCGATCGACTTCTCACGGATCTCGACCTTGCGCACCTTGCCGGTGACGGTCATCGGGAACGCGTCGACCGTGTGCACATAGCGCGGGATCTTGTAATGGGCGAGCTTGCCCCTGCAGAACTCGCGCACGCCGTCCGCCGTGAGTGGTGCCGCACCCTCCCGCATCCGTATCCACGCCATCAGTTCCTCACCGTAGCGCTCGTCGGGCACCCCGACGACCTGCGCGTCGAGGATGTGGGGGTGGGTGTACAGGAACTCCTCGATCTCCCTCGGATAGATGTTCTCCCCGCCCCGGATGACCACATCCTTGATCCGGCCGGTGACCTTGACGTACCCGTCGTCGTCCATCACCGCCAGGTCCCCCGTGTGCATCCAGCGCGCCGCGTCGATGGCCTGGGCGGTGGCCTCGGGCTGTTCCCAGTAGCCGAGCATCACCGAGTAGCCGCGGGTGCACAGCTCGCCGGGCTCCCCGCGCGGCAGGCACCGGCCGGTGGCCGGGTCGACGACCTTGACCTCCAGGTGCGGCCCGACCCGGCCCACGGTCGAGACCCGCCGCTCGATCGTGTCGTCGGCGCGGGTCTGGGTGGAGACGGGCGAGGTCTCCGTCATGCCGTAGCAGATCGACACCTCGGCCATCCCCATCCGCTCGATGACCTGCTTCATCACCTCGACCGGGCACGGGGATCCGGCCATGATGCCGGTCCGCAGGCTGGTGAGGTCGTAGGAGTCGAAGTCGGGTTCGGCCAGCTCGGCGATGAACATCGTCGGCACCCCGTACAGCGAGGTGCAGCGCTCCTCCTGCACCGCGCGCAGCGCCGCCTGCGGCTCGAAGGCGGGGGAGGGGATGACCATGCAGGCGCCGTGGCTGGTGGCCGCCAGGTTGCCCATTACCATGCCGAAGCAGTGGTAGAAGGGCACCGGCAGGCAGATGCGGTCCGCCTCCGTGTAGCGGCACAGCTCACCGACGAAGAAGCCGTTGTTGAGGATGTTGTGGTGCGAGAGGGTGGCGCCTTTGGGGAAACCCGTGGTGCCGGACGTGTACTGCAGGTTGACGGGGTCGTCGGCGGAGAGCGTGGCGGCGATACCGTCCAGCACGGCGCGGGCCCGCGCGGGGTCCTGCGCCCGGCCCGACTCCAGCAGCCTGTCCCACTCCTCCTCCGGCCCCCGCGGGGAGGTCTCCCCGGTTCCCCCCGCGCCGATCAGCACCACCTCGGACAGCGCCGGGCACTCGCCGCGCATCTGCCGGATCATCGCCGCGTAGTCGGAGCCCTTGTGGCTGCGGGCGGCCACCAGCATGCGGACGCCCGCCTGGCCGAGGACGTACGCCAGTTCGTGTGCCCGGTAGGCGGGGTTGATGTTGACCAGGATCGCGCCCAGCTTCGCGGTCGCGTACTGGACCAGCGTCCACTCGGGGCAGTTGGGAGCCCAGATGCCCACCCGGTCGCCTTTGCGGATGCCCCGCGCGTGCAGACCCACGGCGACGGCTTCGACGTCGGCGGCGAACTCCCGGTAGCTCCAGCGTCGCCCGGCCTCCACGTCGACCAGGGCGTCCCGGTCACCGTGGACGGCGACGGTCCGGTCCAGGTTCTCCCCGATGGTGTCGCCCAGCAGCGGGGTCGTCGAAACCCCTGAGGCGTAGCTGCGCTCGGCGGTGTGCGCACCGCGCGGTGCGGATGCGGACATGAGCGACCTCCACAGGCTCCGTCGGGTGTCGTGCGTCACACATACCTGCCGTACGGACCGGCCCGCTACCCCTTGTCGGGGGTAGCGGTCACCCGCCGGGAGCGTGCCGGGCGCCGGCAGGGTCCGCCGCCGTGACGCCGGGCGGCGCGCAACAGTTGGCACAGCCATGAAGATCGTGGTGACCACCCCCACCGGCCATGTCGGCTCACGCGTCGTCCACCTGCTGCTCCAGGCCGGAGTGCGCCCCACCCTGCTGGCTCGCGATCCGGCCCGGCTGGCGGCGGAGGTGCGCGAGCGTGCCGATGTCGTCCGCTGCGACCAGGGCGACGGGGACGCGGTCGTACGGGCCACTCGGGGCGCCGAGGCGCTGTTCTGGGTCGACCCGCCGACCGCCGACGACGATCCGGTGGCGGGGTACGCCAGGATGGGTGCGAACGCGGCGCGGGCCGTGCGCGAGAACGGCATCGGGCGCACCGTCTTCCTCAGCAGTACCGGCGCCGAGCTGCGGTCGGGGGCGGGGGAGATCGACGGGCTCGGCCGTACGGAGGAGTTGCTGGAGGCGACCGGAGCGGCGGTGCTCCATCTGCGCTGCGGCTTCTTCTACAGCAACCTGTGGAGCGAGGTGGACGCGCTGCGCCACGAGGGCTTGCTGCGTACGACCCTGCCGCTGGACCATCCGATGCCCTGGGTCGATCCGCGCGACATCGGCGATGTGGCCGCCGCCCGGCTGCTGTCGGACGCCTGGACGGGGCAGCGGGTGCAGGCCGTGCACGGTCCCGAGGATCTGACCTACGCGCAGGCGGCCGCGATTCTCACTGATGCGCTCGGCCGCCCGGTGCGGGCCGAGCGCATCAGCGACGACGAACTGCGCGCGACGCTGCGGGCGGCGGGGCTGTCGGACAAGCAGGTGGAGGGCTTCGTGGGGATGTCGGTGTGGATGCGGGACGGCTTCCGGCCCGCGGACGCCCGGACGCTGCTGACCACCACGCCCACCACGCTGGGCTCCTGGGCCTGGGAGCGGCTGCGCCCCCTGCTGTGACCGGGGCGGCTCGCACGCCGATCGGGTGAATCCCGGCCCCCGCCCCTGGCAGTCCGGGGACCGGGAGCGCCGCTGCTGTCCTTTGCCGCCATCCCGTCCGGTCGCATCGTGCGGAAATATCGGCAAATGGGAGAATCACCACGACAGGGCGTCGGCTCTGGGTAGGCGTCGGACGGATACGGACGAGGAGAGCTGGGTGGGCGGCCCCGCGGATGGACTGGGCAGAGTGCCGTACGTGGCGCCGCCACTGCTGCTGCTCTCGGGTGTGGCTGCGGGCGTGTTCTCCCCGAAGCCGTACTACGGGCTGCCGTTGCTGGCCTGTACCTCGATGGTGGCGGGCATGAGCTACTCCTTCCGGTCCACCGCGCTGTTCGCCTTCGTGGCGAGCGTGGCGGCGGGCGCGGCCGGGTACGCGGGGCGCGAGGGGGCGGCGCTGCTGATCGATGTCATCGCGGTGCTGGTCGTCAGCCTGGTGGGGCTGTGGATCAAATGGCTCGTCGACCGGCAGGGCCGCAATCTGGCCGTCGCGCTGACCGTCGCGGAGGCGGCGCAGCGTGCCGTCCTGCCCGCGCCGCCCACCGACATCGGGCCGCTGAAGGTCGCGGACCGCTATGTGGCGGCGCAGATCGGAGCCGCGATCGGCGGCGATCTGTACGCGCTCCAGGAGTCGCCGTTCGGCATCCGCGCGATGATCGGCGATGTGCGCGGCAAGGGGCTGCCCGCCGTCTCGGCCGTCTCGGTCGCCGTCGGTGCCTTCCGGGAGGCGGCCGAACACGCGCCGTCCCTGCACGACCTGGCCGACCGGCTCGATCGCGCGCTCGACCGGGAGGGTGAGCGGCGCAGGGACACGGCGGACGACATCGAGGGGTTCGTCACCGCGCTGCTCGTCCAGATCCCGGTCGCCGGCGACACGGTCACCGTGCTCAACCGGGGCCATCCGCCGCCCTATCTCCTGCACGAGGGCAACGTCGTCTGCCTGGAGCCGACCCACCCCGAACTGCCGCTGTCGACCGGGCTCGGCTCCCCGAACGGAGAGCCGGTCGAGGAGATCTTCCCGTTCGCGCCGGACGACTCGCTGGTCCTGGTCACCGACGGGGTCACCGAGGCCCGCAACGCCGAGGGCACCTTCTTCGACGTGGAGCGCGGGCTCGGCGGGTTGGCGTGCGGCCCGGGTGCGCTGGCGGACGCGCTGGTGGAGGCCGTCACCGAGTGGACGGGGGGCCAGCGGCAGGACGACATGGCGGTGCTCGTGCTCACCCGGGGCCGCTGAGCGGTTCCGCGGTGGGCCGTCCGCCGGGTGAGGGCCGGTCAGCCGTCGATGATGTCCGATGTCTTGACCGTGGACAGACAGTGGTTAAAGTCTAGACCAATCGGATGACCCCCCACCGGGACCGGCCCCGGCGTGCGCTCCGGCGTGCCGGTCCTGCCGCCGAAGGAGTTGACATGCACAAAAAGAGGAAGCTGGCCGCGCTCATCGGTGCCGGACTCTCCCCCTTGCTCGTCCTCGGCCTGTCGGTGACCCCCGCCAGTGCCCACGGCTACATCAGCGACCCGGCCAGCCGGCAGGCCCAGTGCGCCGCCGGAGTCGTCGAATGCGGTTCGATCAAGTACGAGCCGCAGAGCGTCGAAGGCCCCAAGGGCCTCCAGGACTGCGCCGGCGGCCACGACGAGTGGGCCGAGCTGCGCGACGACAACCACGGCTGGAACGTGGCGAACGTCGGCAAGTCGGCGACCTTCAACTGGACGCTGACGGCCGCACACCGCACCACCACCTGGCAGTACTACATCGACGGCCAGAAGATCGCCGAGTTCGACCAGGGCGGGCAGCAGCCGCCGTCGCAGCTGTCGCACGACGTCGACTTCGGCGACTTCTCCGGACGGCAGACCGTGCTGGCGGTGTGGAACGTCGCGGACACCGCCAACGCGTTCTACGCGTGCGTCGATGTGAACATCGGCTGACCCCGCCCTGCACAGGCCACCCCCTCACCGCCGCACGGCGGTGAGGGGGTGGCCTGTGCCGAGCGGCCGCCGCGGGCGTGGCACCGCCGCGCGCGTACATCGGCCCTAGAGCCCGTACAGCCGCCTGGCCGTGCCGCCCGCGATCATCTCTGTCACCCTGTCCGCGTCGCCGCGGGACCACTCGCCCCGCTCCACCCACTGCCGCGTCAGGCCGGTGATCGCCTCGCGGAAGAGGCGGGCACCGACCAGATAGAGCTCCGGGACGCCGTAGGCGTCGGTGGAGAAGAGGAGTTTGCCGAACGGGGTGAGTTCCAGCAGTTCCGCCAGCACTAGGCCGGCACGGGCCCCGGTGTGGGTCAGGGTGAGGCCGAAGTCGGCGTACACATGGGGGAAGACGGCGGCCAGATAGCCCGCGCCGCGGTGGTAGGGATAGCAGTGCAGCAGGATCAGCGGAGCTCCGTAGGGGGCCGTCGCGCGGATGAAGTCGGTCAGCAGCAGCGGGTCGCAGCGATCCAGGCGCAGGTCCGGGTCGCCGAAGCCGGTGTGCAGCTGCAGCGGCAGCCCCGTGCGTACGGCCGACCACAGCAGATGCCGCTCCAGTACCGGGTCGGAGAGCTTGCCGCCCTGCACCCGGGAGGCCAGCCAGCGGTCGGCCGCCGCGTAGATCGCCGAGGTGCCGGGCGGTACGGGGTCCAGGTCCAGGCCGCAGCGGTAGGCGACCACCGACTTGAAACCGCGCGCTGTACGGGCCGCTTCGCGTACGGCGTCGGAGAGCTCGGCCAGGAAGGTGTGGGTGTCCCGTGCGGTGTCGGCCGCCCGTTCGGCCAGCCGTTCGAGGCGGACGATCTCGTGCGCTTCGGCGGCTGCCGTCTCGGCCAGTTCGCCGGGGGTGAGCAGCGGGCCGGGCAGCCCGGTGTCCACGAGGAAGGCGGAGATGCCCGCGGAGCGCAGCAGCCTGCCCGTCACCTCGGCGGTGCCCAGCTGGGCGCGCCGCTCCAGATAGTCGCCCGGCGCACAGTGCGGCTCCAGGCCGAGCACGGGGGCACACCATCGCCGTACGGCGAACCCCAGCTGGGTGTCGAAGTAGCTGAACGCGGGGCCGGTGTCCCCGGGAGCGGAGCCCGGCGAGGGAGCGGGGCGCTGCGGCACATGGGCCTCGGTCAGATACCCCTCGAACGCGACCGGGTCGGGTCCGGCCCTGAGCACTCCATGGCAGTGCTGGTCGACCAGTGGCGGGAATGTCGGTGTGGATGCGGGCATTCAGTACCTCCCCCGGGTCGCGGCAGCGATCTCCCGATCGCTCGCCCCCTCGAACAGCTCGATCTCACCCGCCCGCACCGCGCGGATCGCATCGAACAGCGGTTCGCCCAGGGCCGCGCGCAGCACCGGGGAAGCCTCGAACCGTGCCAGCGCGTGGGCGAGCGAGCCGGGCAGCGGATCGGGCCCGGGGTCGCTGTGCGCCGGATCGCCCGCGACGGGCGCGGGCAACCGGGCACCGGCCCCCTCGGTGCCGGCCGGCTCACCGAGGCCGGCCAGCCCCGCCGCGATGACGCCACCCACCAGCAGATACGGATTGGCCGCCGAGTCCACACACTTGACCTCGGCGTTCGCGCCGTCGGCGGTGGCGCCGCGGCCCGCCGCGATGAAGCGGAGCGCCGCCTCCCGGTTCTCCAGCCCCCAGCAGTGGAAGGCACCTGCCCAACGGGAGGGCCGCAGCCGCAGATAGCTGGCGGGGGAGGGGGCGCCCAGCGCGAGCAGCGCGGGCAGTTCCCGCAGCACCCCGGCCAGGAACGCCTCGCACTCCGGCGTCATACCGAACGGCCCCTCGCCGCCCGCGCACAGGTTGCGTCCCTCCCGCCACAGGCTCAGATGCAGATGCCCTCCGCTGCCCACCCCGCCCGGGTCGACCACCGGCGCGAACGAGGCCGTCAGCCCATGCCGCAGCGAGACCGCGCGCACGGTCTCCCGTACCAGTACCGCCAGGTCGGCCGCGCCCACCGGGTCGGACGGCGCGACCGACACCTCGAACTGCCCGGCCGCGTACTCGGGGTGGATCTGCAGCACCTCGACGCCCTGCGCGGTCAGCGCCGCGAGGATGTCGCGCAGATAGTCCGAGGTCTCCACCAGCCGGGTCATGCCGTACGCCGGACCGGACGTCGGGTACTCCGGCGCGTCGGTGTCCCCGACGGCCGACAGCGGGCCGCGTGCGGCCACCCATTCGGTCTCGAACCCCATCCGCAGCTCGACACCGTGCTCGGCCCGCGCCCGCTCGACCATCCGCCGTGCGAAACCGCGCTGGCAGGCGGCGTACGCGGTGCCGTCCTGCTCGTAGCGGTCCACCGGTGCCCACGCCCAGCCGGGCTGTGCCGCCAGCGCCGTCAGCCGGTCCAGGTCCGGCACCAGCCGCAGATCCCCGTCCGGGCCGCCGATGTACTCACCGGCGGTCATCGAGTCGTCGACGAGATAGACGTCGAAGCACGGGGACATACCGACCCCCGAGCCGACGGCCTGCGGCAGCCGGTCGACCGGTACGGCCTTTACACGGGTGAGCCCCGCGTTGTCCACCCAGGTGAGCGCGGTACCGTGCACCCCGGCGTGGGCCAGTCGCGCCGCCGCCGCACGGGCCCGCTCCTGGTCGGGTCCGGGTTCCCGCTCCGGCCGGTGCCCGTGGTGCTCCGTCGTCTGCGCTGTCGTCCGCGTCGCGGGGCCCGCCCCGGATGCCGGCGTCCGCCGTGTGGTTCCCATGCACGAGGCGTTTACTCCCCCTTCGCGATCAGGGCAAGGCGGCGTGCGACGGGGTGACCGATCCGGTACGGAAACCGTCCCGGTCCGCCGCCGGGACCGCCCCGATCGGCCCCGTGGTGCGCCGCGGGATGTGCCAACGGCAAGAAGCCTGGGTACGACGTGCCTGACTGCGGGGCTAGTTGGGCAGGTACCCCAATGAGGCCACATCGGAGCGGGGAGGGAAACTTGGAAGGTGGCGAGACCAATGCGGCTACGGTACGGGAGCAGCGGTATGCGCATCACTGACGTCACTGGCGGTGAACCGGCCGCCAGAGACGCTGTGCAGAACGGTTCGATGGATGGAGGTGGTGCGTCTCCGGCCGTGCCCCGGATGGTGCTGGGGATCCGGCTGCGGAGGCTGCGCGAGGCGCAGTACATATCCCGCCGGGAGGCCGCGGAGGCCATCCGGGTCACCCATCAGCGGATCCGGGACCTGGAGCAGGGCCGCACCGGCTGCGCCCTGCGGGACGTCGCGGACCTGCTCACCATCTACGGCGTCACGGACGAGAGCGAACGCGCGGTACTGACCGCGCTGGCCGAGCAGGCCAACACGCCCGGCTGGTGGCAGTCCTTCCAAGGCGCCGTCCCCCGCTGGCTGCACACCTATCTGGGCCTGGAGCAGGCGGCCAGCGTCATCCGCACCTACGAGGTGCAGTTCGTCCCCGGCCTCCTGCAGACCGGGGAGTACGCGCGCGCCGTGATCGAACTGCTCCACGACGAGGAGCCCGAGGCGGGCATCCAGCGGCGGGTGGACCTGCGGATGCGGCGCCAGCAGATCCTCTACGGGCCGCGCGCCCCGCACGTATGGGCCGTCATCGACGAGGCCGCGCTGCGCCGCCCCGTCGGCGGGGCGGCCACCATGCGGGCCCAGCTGCGGCATCTGAGCGCGATGAGTGAACTGCCGCATGTGACGGTGCAGATCATGCCCTTCAGCGCGGGCGGGCACGCGGCAGCGGGCGGCCCCGTCACGCTGCTGCGGCTGCCGGAGAGCGAGCTGCCCGACATCGTGTATCTGGAGCAGCTGCACAGCGCCACCTACCTCGAGGACGACGCCGACATCGAGGCGTACCGCCGCGTCACCGACCGGTTGGTGACCCGTTCGATGCCGCCGTCCCAGACCCGGGAGATGCTCCGGCAGATCGCCGACGAGCTGCCCGACGCCGAGGCCGCCGAGCCCGCCGAGGCCGCTGAGCCCGCCGAGCCGCTGGCGGGGCGCTTCTCCCGCTCCTAGCCGCCCGGGTTCCCGGCCCGCACGTGCAAGGCCCGGATTCCGCGGCCCGGCTTCCGGCAGGAGGCCCGCCCCGCCCTGCGGATCAGCCCGCGTCGGGTACGCGTTCGAAGACGGCAGCCAGCCCCTGGCCGCCGCCGATGCACATCGTCTCCAGGCCGAAGCGGGCGCCACCGCGCCGCATCTCGTGGGCCAGCGTGGCCAGGATGCGCGCGCCCGTCGCGCCCACCGGGTGGCCCAGCGAGATGCCGGAGCCGTTGACGTTGATCCGCTGCTCGTGGTCCCGCTCGGTCAGGCCGAGGGCCCGGGTGCAGGCGAGGACCTGCGCGGCGAACGCCTCGTTCAGCTCGATGAGGTCCAGGTCCGCCAGTTCGAGCCCGGCCTTGGCGAGGGCGTCCCGGGTCGCCTGCACCGGGCCGAGGCCCATCGTCCGTGCGGGTACGCCCGCCCGGGCGAAGGAGACCAGCCGCACCAGCGGTCGCAGCCCCAGCCGCTCGGCGGTCGCTGCGCTGGTGACCAGGCAGCCGGCGGCCGCGTCGTTCTGGCCGCTGGCGTTGCCGGCGGTCACGGTGGCCTCCGGGTCCTCCTTGAGCCGGACGGGGCGCAGCCCGGCGAGCTGTTCGGCGGTGGTCTCCGGACGGGGGTGCTCGTCCGTGTCGACCCGCGTGTCGCCCTTGCGGCTCCGTACGGTCACCGCGACCGTCTCCGCCTCGAACCTGCCCTCGGCCAGCGCCCGTGCGGCCCGCTGCTGGGAGCGGAGCGCCAGCGCGTCCTGGTCCGCGCGGCTGACGGAGAACTCCCGGCGCAGGTTCTCGGCGGTCTCGATCATCCCGCCGGGTACCGGATGGTTCTCGCCGCCCGCGGTGACTCGGCCGCGGGCCAGGGAGTCGTGCAGCGTCAGGCCGGGTCCCTTGATGCCCCAGCGGCCCTCGTGGGTGTAGTACGGAGCAGCGCTCATCACCTCGGCGCCGCCCGCGATGACGACCTCGCTGAACCCGGCCCGTATCTGCATCGCGGCATCCAGCACCGCCTGCAGGCCGGAACCGCAGCGCCGGTCGATCTGGGTGCCCGTCACCGACTCGGGCAATCCCGCGTCCAGGGCGGCCACCCGTCCCAGGGCGGGCGCCTCCGAGGTGGGGTAGGCGTGGCCGAGGATCACCTCGTCCACCCGTGCCGGGTCGATGCCCGTACGTGACACGATCTCGGAGATCACCAGCGCGGCCAGCGCCTGCGGGCGCTGCCCGGCCAGCGCGCCGCCGAACCGGCCGATAGGAGTGCGCACGGGTGCGCAGATGACGATGTCGGCGCTGCCGGGGCTGTCGGACATGGGAAGCCTTCCTGGTTCTCCGGGACGGGACGGGCTGCCGGTCACTCGGTCCCCCCTCGGGGGTCCGGCGCCGGGGGTGAGGGGGCGGGCAGCACCTCCCGCGCCACGTCCAGCACGCTGCGCAGCGCGGCCGACGGGTTGTCCGCGCGCCATGCGAGTGCCGAACGCAGCACCACGGGCGGCCCGGCCAACGGGCGGTAGACCAGGCCCGTCTGCTGGATGTGGGTGCAGGAGGTGAGCGTGAGGGTGACGCCGACACCCATCGCCACCAGCGCCAGGATGGTGTACGAGTCCGGTGCCTCCTGTACGACACGGGGGATGTGCCCGGCGCGCTCGCAGGTCCTGAAGGTCACATCGCGCAGGCTGGAGCCGGCGTCGGCGGGGAAGCTGACGAACGGCTCGCCCGCCAGGTCCGCGACGTCCACCCGCTCCTGGCGGGCCAGCGGATGATCGGAGGCGAGCGCGCAGATCAGCTCCTCCTCGGCGATCACGCGGGTCTCCACTCCCGGCCGGGTCACCGGCAGCCGTACGAAGCCGAGATCGAGGGAGCCCTCGGCGACCCGGGCGAGGGCCCGGTTGGCGTAGTTCTGGCCCTGCATCACCAGCTCGATGCCGGGGTGTGCGGTGCGGACCGCACGCGTCAGCAGGGGCAGTGAGGTGTGGCTGGAGGCCCCCGCGAAGCCCACGCTGACCCGCCCGAACTCGCCCCGCCCCGCGGCCTTGGCGACCCGGGTGGCGGCGTCCAGGTCGGCCAGCACCTTGCGGACCGGGGCCAGGAAGGACTCGCCCGCGCCGGTGAGCCGCACCGAACGGGTGCTGCGCTCGAACAGCTGCACCCCCAGCTCCTTCTCCAGTTGGCGGATCTGCTGGCTGAGCGGCGGCTGGGCCATGTGCAGCCGCTTGGCGGCCCGGCCGAAGTGCAGTTCCTCCGCCACGGCGACGAACGCGGCGAGGTAGCGCAGCTCCACGGTGGGCTCACTTCCGAGAGGGGCGGCCCGAGAAGGCCACTGATCTGTTGCTCGTCTCAAAAAGACTCTAATTTGGTATTGGACGCAGATCAATGGTCGCTGACAGCGTGGAACCGCGCGGACTTGAGGAGAGGGAGCCCTACATGCGGATCAGGGTGGTCGGAGCCGGCACCATGGGCCGTGGCATCGCTCAGTGGGCCGTCACGGCCGGGCACACGGTGGAACTCGCCGACGCACGGCCCGAGGCGGTGGCCGAAGCGGTCTCCTTCGTACGCGCCATGCTGGAGCGGGCGGTGGAGAAGGGCAGGACGAGCCGCGCCGAGGCCGACCGCGCGACGGCCGCCCTGCTGGCACTCGACTCGCCGTACGCCACCGCCGGGGACGGGGCGGCCCCCGAGTTGGTGATCGAGGCGGTGCTGGAGGACCTGGAGGTCAAGGCCGAGCTGTTCACCGGCCTGGAGCGGGTGCTGCCCGCCTCGACCGCCTTCGCGACCAACACCTCCTCGCTGTCCGTCACCCGGATCGGCGCCCGGCTCGCCGATCCCGGACGGCTGGCCGGGCTGCACTTCTTCAACCCCGTCCCCCTGATGCGGCTCGTCGAGGTGGTGCCCGGCGCCGCCACCCGCGAGAGTCTGGTCGAACTGCTGGTCGCCCTGGTGGCGGACTCGGGACACCGCCCGGTCACGGTGGCCGACACCCCCGGCTTCCTCGTCAACCACGCCGGGCGCGGACTGGTGACCGAGGCGTTCGCCCTGCTGGAGGAGTCCGTCGCGGGGCACCCGGCGATCGACCGCATCGCCCGCGACGTGCTCGGGCTCCGGATGGGCCCGTTCGAACTGATGGACCTGACGGGGCTCGATGTGACGGCCTCCGTGATGGACACCGTCTGGGACGGCTTCCGGCACGCGGACCGGCTGCGCCCCTCCTATCTGCCGGCCAACCGGGTCGCGGCCGGGCTGTACGGACGCAAGTCCCGACGGGGTTTCTACGCGTACGGCGACGGCGAGGCGGGGCCCTCGCTGCCCGAACCCCGCATCGAGGGCGGGGACGCCGAGCGGGCCGTCCGGGTCACCGGCAGCGAACTGGCCGGCCTCGCCACATCCGGTGCCACGCCGGACGACGCCCTGGTCCTGGTACCGACCTGGGGCACCTCGGTCGCCGCCGCGGTGGCCGACGAAGGGCTGCCCGCTGAGCGCACCCTGGGGGTAGACCCGCTGTCGTTGGGCACCCCGCGCCGGGTGCTGGCGGTGACCCCGGCCACGCGTGACGACGCCGTACGCGACGCCGTCGCCGTTCTCGCCCGGGACGGCCACCCGGTCACCGTCGTCCGGGACACCGCCGGCTCGGTCGCGCAGCGGCTGCTGGCCTCCGTGGTGAACGTCGCCACCGGGATCGCCGAGCGCGGTATCGCCGCGCCCGACGACATCGACACCGCCGTCACCCTGGGCCTGGGCTATCCGCGAGGCCCGCTGGCCTGGGCGGACACCGTGGGCTCCGCCCGGATCCTCGCCCTGCTGCGGGCCCTCGCCCAGGAGACCGGCGACTCCCGCTACCGCCCCACCCCCTGGCTCACCCATCGAGCCGGTCTGGGCCTCCCGCTGAGCACGCCCATGGCGAGCCTGCCGGAATGAGACCCGGCCCCCCTTTCTTCCGCCCCCTCAGGAGAGTTGGAGCCACATGGATCACCGGGACTTCGGGCTGAGCGAGACGCAGCGGGACATGCGCGGCATGGCGCGCGACTTCGTGGAGCGGGAGGTGATACCGCACGCCAGGGAGTGGGACCGCGAGGAGGCGGTGGACCCCGCGATCCCCAGGCGGCTGGGGGAACTGGGCTTCCTCGGCCTGACCCTGCCGGAGGAGTACGGCGGGGTACCGGTCGACATGCTGTCCTACGCGGTGGTCACCGAAGAGCTCGGCCGTGGCGACTCGTCGGTGCGCGGCATCGTCTCCGTCTCACTCGGCCTCGTGGCCAAGACGATCGCCGCGCACGGCACCGGGGAACAGAAGCAGCAATGGCTGCCACGGCTCGCCGCCGGTACGGCCCTCGGCTGCTTCGGGCTGACCGAGCCGGAGACCGGCTCCGACGCGGGCTCGCTGCGCACCCGCGCCCGCCGGGACGGCGGGGCGGAGTCCGGGGACTGGATCATCGACGGCGCCAAGATGTTCATCACCAACGGCACCGTCGCCGACGTGGCCCTCACCTTCGCCCGCACCGGCGAGGACGGCATCACCGCCTTCCTCGTACCGACCGACACACCGGGCTTCACCGCGACGGAGATCCACGGCAAGCTCGGCCTGCGCGGTCAGGCCACCGCCGAACTCACCTACGACGGCGTGCGGGTGCCCGACTCCGCACGCCTCGGTGAGGTCGGCAAGGGGCTCGGCATCGCGCTGGGTGCGCTCTCCCGGGGCCGGATCTCGGTGGCGGCCGGTTCGGTGGGGCTCGCGCAGGGCGCGCTGGACGCGGCCGTGCGCCACGCCACCGAGCGCGAGCAGTTCGGCAAGCCCGTCGCCTCCTTCCAACTGGTGCAGGAGCTGCTGGCCGAGTCGGAGGTGGACATCCGCGCCGCCCGGCTGCTCACCTACCAGGTCGCGCGGATGGCGGACGCGGGCGCCACGCCGAGGCAGTACGCCACCGAGGCCTCGATCGCCAAGTACCACGCCAGTGAGACGGCCGTGAAGGTCAGCAACAACTGCCTGCAGACCTTCGGCGGCTACGGCTTCATCGACGAGTACCCGGCGGGCAAGTACCTGCGCGACGCCCGTGTGCTCACGCTCTACGAGGGCACGAGCCAGGTGCAGAAGCTGATCATCGGCAGGGCGCTGACCGGGGTCGACGCCCTGACGTGACCGCAGGGGGCGGGCCGTTCACCGGTTGGGCGGCGACTCGTCGGCGAAGATACGGGTGACGAGCTCGCCGTCCCGGGTGAGATGGCCGGTCAGCATGCCCTCGCTGCTGTGCGGTGCGTCGAAGGTGCCGTCGCGGTCCAGCGCGATGACGCCGCCGTCGCCGCCCAGCTTCGGCAGCCGCCGGATCAGCACCTCGTACGCGGCCGAAGCGACGTCCTTGCGCTCGAACTCCATCAGGGCGGAGATCGTCGCGGTGGCGGCCCCGCGGATGAACACCTCCCCCTGCCCGGTGGCGCTGGCGGCGACCGTGCTGTTCTTCGCGTACGTCCCGGCCCCGATCACGGGCGAGTCACCGACGCGCCCCGCCATCTTGTCGGTGAGCCCGCCGGTGGAGGTGGCGGCGGCCAGGTTCCGCTTCTTGTCCCTGGCCACCGCGCCCACCGTGCCCTTGGTGACGTCCTTCACGGACTTGTCGCCCTTGGCCTCCATCAGCTGGTCCCAGCGCCGCTGGGTCCAGAAGTAGTCCTGCGTCACCGGCTTGAGGCCCTGCTGGGCGGCGAAGTCGTCGGCGCCCTGCCCCGCGAGCAGCACATGCCGGGTCTCCTTCATGACCAGCCGGGCCGCGGTGACCGGGTTGCGTACGTGCTTCACGCCGGCGACCGCACCGGCCTTCATGTCCGAGCCGCGCATGATCGAGGCGTCCAACTCGTGGCCGGCGTCGGCGGTGAAGACCGCGCCCTTGCCCGCGTTGAACAGCGGGTCGTCCTCCAGGACGCGTACCGCCTTCTCCACGGCCTCGGTGCTGCTGCCACCCGCGTCCAGCACCCGGCCTCCGGCGCGCAGCGCGCGCCGGAGGCCGTCCCGGTACGCCTTCTCCTTCTGCGGACTCGTCTCCTCCCGCTTCAGCGCGGTCCCGGCGCCACCGTGCACGGCGAGCACCACGTCGCGCGCGTCCGGCTTCGCCCTCCCGGCGGGCGCGGGCGCGGCGGCTGCCGCGGGGGAGCCGGCGGAGGCGTCACCAGGGCCACTCGGCGATCCGCCACCGTCCCGGGGCACGGCGACGAGTACCGCCGCGAGCGTGGTCGCCCCCACCAGCGCCGCGAACACCCGTGCTCCGCGGCGAGGGAGTGGACCCGAGCGCGGACGTGGACTTGAGCGTGTACGTGAACCTGAGCGTGGACGTAGCCGTATCCGAGCACGCATGCCCATCCCTTCCTCGGTCCGTGACCTGGGAACGCGCGCACCCTACTGCTCGGCACCCCGTTCGCTGTAGAGGGCCTCGATCTCGTCCGCGTACGCCTCGGCCACGGCCTGGCGCTTCACCTTCAGCGAGGGGGTCAGCAGCCCGTTGTCCTCGGTGAACTCACCGTCGACGATGCGGAACCGGCGGATGGACTCGGCACTGGAGACGGCTTCGTTCGCATGGTCGACGGCCCGCTGCACACAGGCGACCATCCCGGGGTCCTCGCGCAGCTCGGCGAGCGGGGTGCCGAGGGGCCGCTTGCGCACCTGGAGCCAGTGCGCCACCGCCTCCGGATCCAGGGTGATGAGAGCCGCCACGTAGCGGCGGCCGTCGCCGACGACCATGCACTGCGCGACCGGTGGACGGCTGCGCAGCCGGTCCTCCAGCGGCGCCGGGGAGACGTTCTTGCCGCCGCTGGTGATGAGGATGTCCTTCTTGCGGCCGACGATGGTCAGATACCCGTCCTCGTCCAGCGTCCCGAGGTCTCCGGTGGCGAACCAGCCGTCGGTCAGCACCTCGGCACTCTCCTGAGGCCGGTTCCAGTACGAGCCGAAGACGATGCCGCCCTTGATCAGGACCTCGCCGTCGTCCGCGATGCGCACGGCCGTGCCGGGTATCGGGCGGCCGACGGTGCCGGGGCGCGGGTCGAGCGGTGGGGTGACCGTGGCGGCGGCCGATGTCTCGGTGAGCCCGTAGCCCTCGTAGATGACCACGCCGGCCGCGTGGAAGAACAGGCTGAGGCGGCGGTCGAGCGGTGAGCCGCCGCTGATGGCGTAGCGCAGCCTGCCGCCCAGCTCCTTGCGGACGCGGCGGTAGACCAGCAGGTCGTACAGGCCCCAGGCCAGATACAGGCCCGGCGAGGGGCCCTTGCCGGTGCCGAGGAACTTGTGCAGATACGCCTCACCGAAGCGCACCGCGATCCGGTCGGCGCGGTCGAAGGAGGAGCCGCGCCCCAGCTTCTCCGCCGTCTCCCGGCCGGTGTCGTGGATCTTCTCGAAGAGATAGGGCACACCGACGACGAACGTCGGCCGGTAGGAGCGCAGTTCGGGCCGCAGCTCGGCCGGTTTGATGCTGGGGCAGTGCCCGAACTCGATCCGGGCGAACAGACAGGCGATCTGGATGGTGCGGCCGAGGATGTGCGCGAGAGGCAGGAAGAGCAGGGTGGACGCCGTCTGACCGGTGACCTCTTTGAAGACCGGGTGCAGCAACTCCACGGTGTTGGCGGCCTCGGCGTGCAGATTGCCGTGGCTGAGCACACAGCCCTTGGGCTTTCCGGTGGTGCCGGAGGTGTAGCAGAGGGTGGCGACGGTGTCGGGGCCGAGGGCCGAACGGCGCTCGGTGATCTCCTCGTTGGATATCCGCCGCCCCTCCTCGGCGAGTTGGTCCAGCGCGGGACGACTGCCGGTGGACGGGTCGATCTGCCACAGCCGTGGCCGCCTCGGCTGCGCCGCCAGCGCGGGCTCGGCCGTGGCGGCGTGCTCGGCCGTCTCCACGAACAGGAAGGCGGCCTGCGAGTCGCGCAGGATCCACTCGACCTGTTCGGTGGAGGAGGTGGCATAGATGGGCACCGTCTGGCCGCCGGCCGCCCAGACGGCGAAGTCCAGCACGCACCACTCGTAGCGCGTACGACACATCAGCCCGACCCTGGCCCCGGGCTCCAGCCCGGCCGCGACCAGCCCCTTCGCGGTTTGGCCGACCTCCCGGGCGAAGCCGGCGGCGGACACCGGAATCCACTCGTTGCCGACCTTGCGGCGCACGACGATCGCCTCGGGTGCTTCGGTGGCGTTGGTGAAGGGAAGATCGGCGAGGCTTCCGGAGGTGGCGGGCGGGACCAGCGGGTCGGCACGGGCCTCGCGTACCGTGCCGCCCTCCTTGACCACCTTCACCGGGCCGCGGCTCGCCGACTCGCCACGGCGTTTCGCTGTCCTGAGGTCCTTCCAGACGCCCATCTTTCGGCTCCTGTTCGCGGGTGCGGGTGTGGTGCCTGGGGTGGTGCGCTTGGTGACGGGAGAGTCAACTTACTCACGCGTAAGGAGAAATCAATGCCCCCGACGCAAACCGCCCCGCGAACCGCCGCCGACGACGCGGACCGGCGCGGGACGACAGTGGCGGTGCGGCCGCCGCTGGTTGACGCGTGCGGACGCGGACCGATGCGGGCCGACAGGGCGGATGTGTGCCGGTCGGGGCCGCGGCGCCAGCCGACGCGGCGGATGTGTACGGACACGGCCGAGGCGTGCCGACGCCGACGGATGTGCCGACGCAAGCCGAGCGGGACGGCGCGAGCGGTGCGGTCGCCACCGTTGGTGCGGGGCGACGCGGCCGTACGGCCGCCGCGGCTGCTCAGCGGTCGATGAAGAACTCCCTCGCATTGCGCGGGCACAGACAAGAATTGCCGTCCATTTCGGCGGCTGCGAAGAAATCAAGAAATGGCTGTTGCAAGACCGGTTACCCGCCCGTAGCGTTCGTTTTCACCGGGGCGCCGCCATTCCGTCGGCGTCATGGCTCGCGAGTCATATCCCTGGCCGCTTTCCGCGGCCCAGACCCCGTGGCCCGGCCCGTGTCGGCCACGGGGTCCGCTCATGCGCGTAAGTGCGTTCCTCGACATTCAGGAGTTGATATGAGACGCACGCTGTCCGCATCCCCGCGCTCCAAAGCCGCGCGCCGCGCCGGTGTGGCCGTCGCCGCCGCGCTCGGCTGTGTGGCCCCCGCCCTGGCCGCCGGTACCGCGCACGCGGAATCCGGTGCCGCCGCACCCGTCCAGCTCGACTACCCGCTCAGCGGCACCACCCACCTCTCCGGCACCGACAGCGATCTGACGCTGGGCCCCGGGACCCTGAAGACCTCGACCGACATGACCACCGGCGCTCTGACCGCGCGTACCCAACTCCCGGACGCACCGGGCTCGTTCAGGGCGCTCGGCATCCCCGTCACGGTCACCACGGAGTTCATCGAGGAGGAGCCGACCACCGGGACCCTCGACGTGCGAACCGGCGCCGTCAGCACCACCTCGCATCTGACGCTGCGGCTGAAGAATCTCAAGATCGGCGGTATCCCCACCCCGGTCGGGCCGTACTGCAAGACGAAGACTCCGGCCGTCATCGACCTCGACTCCGAGCCCGGCTTCAACGTCTTCAAGGGCGGCAAGCTGAGCGGGACCTACACCATCCCGAAGTTCGAGCACTGTCTGCTGGCCACCCCGGTCATCAACAGCATGGTGCCGGGGGAGGGCAACACCCTCACCCTCACGCTCGGCCAGGCGGCCCCGCCCGCGGAGCCGGCCGACTCCTGAGGCGGACGGCCGATCCCGGCGGCCCGTCAGTCCCCCTCGTGCCCCCTGGGCAGCTCAGGCTCCCGGCCCTTCGTATGCGCGCCGGCCGGGGGCCGCACGCCCGCCCGGCCCCGCAGATGCAGTGCCCGCAGTGCCAGCTCGGTGGCGAACCGCTGGTCGGGATCGCCGAGTTGGGCACCCAGTACGCGCTTGAGCGCCCGCATCCGGTAGCGCACCGTCTGCGGGTGCAGATGCAGCACCTGTGCCATCTGGGCCGCCGTCCCCCGGGTCGTCAGCCAGGTACGTAACGTGTCGACCAGCCGCTCCCGCTGCCCCGGTGTCAGTCCGGACAGCGGGGCCAGCTGCCGTACGGCCAGCCGCTCGGCCAGCGCGGGATCACCCGTCAGCCATAAGGTGACCAGGTGCTCCTCGCAGCGGGTGAGCGGCGCTTCGGGAAGGACGCCCGACTCCACGAGGGAGAGCGTCTGCCGGGCCCAGCGCAGCGAGTCGGCGGCGCTGCCCAGCCCGACCGTCACGCCGAGCACCGCGCGGCGGCCGTCCAGCGCGGACTCCAGCCGGGCGGCCCGCGGCTCGTCCACCTCGCCCGGTACCAGCAGGTGCGGCCGCTGGTCGCCCAGGTCGGTCAGGATGTCCTCGTCGAGCCGGCCCGGTAGCCGTAACCCGTTCCGGCCGGCGTCCGGGGCCAGCGCCACCAGGGTCACCTGCTCCGGAATCCGCCAGCCGACGCGCCCGGCCAACTCGGTGAGCGGCGAAGGGGGCGAGGGCTCGGGACCCGGCGATGTGCCGGCCCGGTTCGCCGCGCCCCGGACGCGGTCCGCGGTGACCACGTCGCTCACTCCGGCCAGGATCAGCCGCAGCAGCCGGCCCCGCTGCGACTCCCATGCGTCGTCACCGCCGCCCCTGGCCGCCACATAGCCCTCGCGGCACAGCGACTCGATCACGTCCGTGTAGGCGAACACCGCGTCCGCGAAGGCGACGATCAAGGAGGCGGGCAGGTTGTAGCGGGTGCCGACGGTGGTCGCGCGGCGCAGCCCCACCCGGGCGCCGACGCGCAGCGCCGACTGGAGGCAGTGCAGCCCCCGGCCCTCGTGGGCCTCGAACTGGCCGAGCCTGCGGCACAGTTGGTCGCGCTCTGCCGTGGGAGCGGCGGGGTCGGCGACCAGCTCGACGAAGCTGGTGAGGTTCTGGCGCACACAGTGCAGCAGAACCGTCCGGTAGGAGCCTTCGAGCAGCGGCCGGTACTCGGGTACCGCGTGTCCGATCTCGTGCACCATCTCCTCTGCCACTGCGGGGAGTTCGGGCCACATCACGGCCGCCAGTTCCTGGGGGAGCGGCCCCGGCGGCTGGGTTCTGGCCCGGGAAGCTGCTGCTGTCTGCACCATGGACGTACCTTCCGCTGTCGGCCTCGGAGCAGGGCGAAAGCCAACCGGCCAAGGTGGGGGACGAGTCCGGTGTGCGCGCGGCCGGTGCGGCCGGGCGGGCTCCGACGGAACGCGTACTGCCTTCCTCAGCCGCGCGGGGCGTCACCCGGGCCGGCGGGGGGTACGGCATCGGCGCTCGCGCACCGCAGACCATAGA
This sequence comes from Streptomyces sp. B15, assembly GCF_018070605.1. Taxonomy (NCBI): domain Bacteria; kingdom Bacillati; phylum Actinomycetota; class Actinomycetes; order Kitasatosporales; family Streptomycetaceae; genus Streptomyces; species Streptomyces sp. B15. The sequence continues at coordinate 79,284 of NZ_JAGPXJ010000018.1, read as the reverse complement.
CCAGCCGACGCGTGGGCGCAGCCCCTGCGGAACGCGGAAGGTTGGGGGGTGCACGCGGGAGTCACCACGCTGCCACCGTGCTGTGCGCACGTCATCCCGTGCGGTAGGGGACGCGCACCCGGTGATGAACCAGGCCCCCGCAACAGCGCTCCGATGCTCTCTTGTTGACAAGAAAAGCACCCGAGCGGAAACGCCGAACCGCATCTTGAACCGGGGTATTGCACCGCCGCGTTACCAGTGCGTAACGTCCGTTCTGCCAGCTGCTCGACAAGGGCATACGGAAATGGCGGGCGCAGCGTCACGTGCGATGAGCAACGGCTGTGCCGAGAATGTCGCCCCGGTGCGGAGTACAGCTCTTCAGGATCCCAAATCCAACGGAGGGAATGTCACGTGCGCAAATTCACCAGACGAGCCGCGGTTGCGGCCGTCGCCGCAACCGCCGCTCTCGGCTTCTCGGCCGCGTCCGCCACCGCCACGTCCGCCGCGACGTGGACGGTGACCCCCGGCGGGTCGTTCTCGGCGAACGCCGCCAACCCCACCCTGTCCGTGCCCAACGCCGACCTCTTCTGCGACTCGTCCGACGCCTCGGGCACCCTGAAGACAGGCTCCGGCAACGCGGGCGCCGGACTCGGCACCATCAACACCCTGACGTTCTCGGGCTGCTCCCTCGCGGGTATCAGCTTCGACGTCACCGTCTCCAGCCCGCTGAGCATCAACGCCGAATCCGTCGACCCCGCCAACCCCGACCGGGTCGTCGGCTCCATCTCCGGCATCACCGCAACCATCTCCGACCCCGACGGACTGTGCACGGCTTCCTTCGCCGGGCCCGGCGGTGGCGACGCCACGGTGACCGGCTACTTCGACAACACGACGCACCAGCTGGTGATCAACGGCGGCAACCTCGAAGCCACCGAGGCCAACTGTCTCGGCCTGATCAACACGGGCGACGCCGCGACCTTCAACGCCGCCTACGACACCGACCCGGCCCAGACCATCACCGCCGACTGACGACACCGGCCGCTCGCCGCACCCGTCCCGCCGACGCGTTCCCCCCCGGCGGGCGGGTGCGGCCCCCCTCTGAGGAGCACAGTGAAACCCAGCGCGACAACCCGCCGGCGCACCGCGCGGGGCTCCGCCGTGGGCGTGCTCGCACTGGTGGCCGGAGTACTGCCCGGTGCCGGGTCCCAGGCGCAGGAACAGCAGGCCCGGCTCGCCGTCGCCTACGACTGCGCGTCCCCCTCCGGCACACGGTCGGGAACGTGGCGGCTGGAGGCCGAGGTGTCCGGCAGGTTCCCCAGGGCCGCCGCCTCGGGCGAGCCCGTCAGGATCGGCCGGGTCTCCGCCGAGGTCGACATCCCGCACCAGCAGCTGGCCGAACTGCTCCCCGAGCGCACCGAGTCCGTCACCTCCGAGGCCGCGCTCACGGTGCGGGTCGCGCAGGCGAACAGCCGGGCCGACGCACGCTGGGACGGGTTGGAGTCTCCCGCCACACCGGTGCCCGGGAGCGGAGACCTCTCCCTCTCCCATCGCGGCGAGGTACCGCCCGTCACGGTCGCCGACGACGGGGAGCTCACCTTCACGGCCGGCCCGCTCGCGCTCGACCTCACCCCCGAGGTCCCGCCCGCCGAGGAGCCCGCCACGCTGCCCGCTCCGGCCCCCGTCGCCGTCGAGTGCCGGCCCGCCGACGGGCAGGATCTGCGACTGGCCACGGTGCGGATCAGTGGCGCGGACGACGGACCCGGTGCCTCGGAGTCGGCGACACCCTCCCAGTCGCCCGGCCCGGCGAAGTCCGGTGAGCGGTCCGACGAGGAGGAGGGGGCCGCCCGGCGGGACGCGGACATCGACGTCGGTGCCGCCGAGCTGCCGCCCGCGAAGCCGTGCAACAAGGAGCGGCCCACGAGCGAGCTGGACCGCTCGAAGCTGCCGGAGCCGCCACCCGGCATTCCCGTGCGGGTGAGTCCGATCGGAGGAATCCATTGGTGTGCCGTACCGGTGGCTGTCTCCAATGTGCTCAAGCTCAAGGGCGGCATGGTCATCAACGACCCACGGGACGGCGCCACCACGGCGAATCTGCTCATCCAGAAGGAGTGGGCGGTGGGCCCCGGCTACAACCAGCTGCGCCATCTGGGCGAGCTGGATCTGCCGGACGCCACCGCGACCTTCCTCGATTTCGACTTCATGCCGGTCACCGCCAAGGTCGAGTTCATCAGTTCACCGATGACCATCGTCACCGTGCAGCGCGGATCCTCCGCGCCGAACTACGCGACCATCTATATGGACCAGACCCTGCGGATGCACGAGGTGACGGTCAACGGCGTACCGCTGGACGTCGGTCCCGACTGCCGCACCTCCCGGCCCATCGAGCTCGTGTTCAAGGGCGTGCAGCCGGAGTACGAGGTGCTCAAGGGCGGCATCCTGCGGGCGAAGTACGCCATCCCGCCCTTCACCGGCTGCGGAACCGGCGGCGAGGACCTCGACCCGCTCTTCACCGCGAGCATCTCCGGCGGCGGCAACTACCTCAAGCTCGTCCAGGGAGCGCCTTGCTTGATGCGGCCCAACAACCTGGGGTGCATCGCCCCGCCCAAGGTTCCGGAGCTGCCGAAGTGACGCCGCGGACAACAGGGCACCGGGAGGAGGGGGCACCCGCATGGGTATCGAAGTAGCGGTCAGCGGGCTCACCAAGTCCTTCGGCAGCAAGAACATCTGGCAGGACATCACGCTCACGCTGCCCGCCGGTGAGGTCAGCGTCATGCTGGGCCCTTCCGGCACCGGCAAGACCGTCTTCCTCAAGTCGCTGATCGGGCTGGTCAAACCCGAGCGGGGCAGCGTGCTGGTGGACGGCGTCGACATGGTGCGCAGCCGCGAGCGCGACATCTACGAGGCGCGTAAGACCTTCGGGCTGATGTTCCAGGACGGTGCGCTGTTCGGCTCCATGAACCTCTTCGACAACATCGCCTTCCCGCTGCGCGAGCACACCAGGAAGAAGGAATCCGAGATCCGCCGGATCGTCATGGAGCGACTGGAGATGGTGGGGCTGGTCGGCGACGAGGAGAAGCTGCCCGGCGAGATATCCGGCGGCATGCGCAAGCGTGCCGGACTCGCCAGGGCCCTGGTGCTCGACCCGCAGATCATCCTGTGCGACGAGCCGGACTCCGGCCTCGACCCGGTCCGTACCGCCTACACCTCGCAGCTGCTGATCGACCTGAACGCGCAGATCGACGCGACGATGCTGATCGTCACCCACAATCTCGACATCGCCGCGACCGTCCCCGACAACATGGGGATGCTCTTCCGCCGCCACCTGGTCACCTTCGGGCCCCGGGAGGTGCTGCTCACCAGCGAGGAACCCGTCGTCGCCCAGTTCCTCAGCGGTAGCCGCACCGGACCGATCGGGATGTCCGAGGAGAAGGACGCCGCCACCCTCGCCCGGGAGGCCGACTCGGCGGCGCTCGGCCCGCTCAACGCCGTGACCCGCCGGCTGGTCCCGCAGCTCGAACCCACCCCCGGACTGCCCGAGCGCCAGGCCGTCCGGCGCCGTAGGGAGCGGGTCGTGAACATGCTCGACGAGCTGCCGCCCGCGGCGCGCCGCGCCATCGAGGCCAATCTCCCGCAGAACCTCGCACCCCTGCCCCAGCGCACCAGCACCGCTCGGCAGCGCACCCAGGAGCGGCCATGACAGCGACCGAGCACACTCCGCCACCCGCGGACGGCAGACCCGAGGAGCCGGCTCAGCCGGCTGAGCCCACCCCCAGGACGCCCCTGCCGGGCCTGGGCCTTCTGCGGGAGCCCGGCAAGCTGTTCATCCTGGCGCTCACCGTGCTGCGCGCCACCTTCCGGCGGCCGTTCCAGTTCCGGGAGTTCGTCGAGCAGTTCTGGTTCATCGCCAGCGTCACCATTCTGCCCGCCGCGCTGGTCTCCATCCCGTTCGGTGCCGTCATCGCCCTCCAGGTCGGCTCACTGGCCAGCCAGATCAGCGCCCAGTCCTTCACCGGCGCCGCCAGTGTGCTCGTCAACATCCAGCAGGCCAGCCCGCTGATCGTCGCCCTGCTGATCTCCGGCGCCGCAGGCTCCGCGATCTGCGCGGACCTGGGGTCGCGCACCATCCGCGAAGAGCTGGACGCCATGGAGGTCATGGGGGTCTCACCCATCCAGCGGCTGGTGGTGCCCCGGGTACTGGCAACCGTGTGTGTGGCCGTCCTCCTCAACGGCATGGTCTCGGTCGTCGGCACCCTGGGCGGCTATTTCTTCAACGTCGTCCTCCAGGACGGCACTCCGGGCGCCTACCTCGCCAGCTTCTCCGCGCTCGCGCAACTGCCCGACCTCTACATCAGTGAGATCAAGGCGCTCATCTTCGGCTTCATCGCCGGGATCGTCGCCTCCTACCGGGGGCTCAACCCGCGCGGCGGCCCCAAGGGCGTCGGGGACGCCGTCAACCAGTCCGTGGTCATCACCTTCCTCCTGCTGTTCTTCGTCAACATGGTCCTCACCGGCATCTACCTCCAGCTCGTACCGCCGAAGGGGGCCTGAGCCATGGCCCGCCTCCCCGCCGCCGACCGCCTCCTGGGCTGGCTCGACAAACCCGGCGACCAACTGCTCTTCTACGTCCGCGCGCTGCTGTGGACGCCCAAGACCCTGCTGCGGTATCTGCGCGAGGTCCAGCGGCTGCTCGCCCAGGTGGCGTTCGGCAGCGGCGGGCTGGGTGTCATCGGCGGCACCGTCGGCGTCATGACCGCGATGACCCTCTTCACCGGCACCGTCGTCGGCCTCCAGGGGTACGCCGCGCTCAACCAGATCGGCACCGAGGCCTTCACCGGCTTCATCTCCGCCTACTTCAACACCCGCGAGATCGCTCCGCTGGTCGCGGGCCTCGCGCTGTCCGCCACCCTGGGGGCCGGTTTCACCGCGCAGCTGGGCGCCATGCGCATCAACGAGGAGATCGACGCGCTCGACAGCATGGGCATCCGCTCCATGCCCTACCTCGTCACCACCCGGATCATCGCCGGTGTCATCGGCATCATCCCCCTCTACGGCATCGGACTGCTCAGCTCGTACCTGTCCTCCCGGTTCATCACCGTCTTCTACAACGACCAGTCGGCAGGCACCTACGACCACTACTTCGCGCTGTTCCTGTCACCCACCGACGTCCTGCTGTCCTTCCTCAAGGTCTTCGTCTTCAGCGTCATGGTGATCCTCACCCACTGCTACTACGGCTACCGCGCCACCGGCGGGCCCGCGGGCGTCGGCATCGCCGTGGGCCGCTCGGTACGGAACGCGATCGTGCTCATCAGCGTCACCGACTTCTTCCTCAGCCTCGCCCTGTGGGGTGCCACCACCACCGTGAAGGTGGCCGGATGAGCGCCGCGATGCGCCGCAGACCGGCAGGGGTCGTCCTGCTGCTCGTACCGGCGCTGCTGATCTGGCTGTCGGTCGCCGTCTACGACAAGCAGTTCACCGACGCGGCCGAGATCACCGTGCGGACCTCCCAGGCCGGCCACGAGATGCACGTCAACACCGATGTGAAGCTGCGCGGCGTCGTCGTCGGCCAGGTACGCGAGATCACCTCGGACGGCAAGGGCGCCCGGCTGCGGGTCGCGCTCCAGCCCGACAAGCTCGCACACATCCCCGCCGACGTACGTGCCCAGATGCTGCCCACCACCGTCTTCGGGCAGCGCTATGTCGCTCTGGTCCCGCCCAAGAACCCCGCAGCACGGCCGATCCGGGCCGGTGCCACCATCCCGCAGGACCGCAGCCGCAACGCCATCGAACTGGAGCAGGTACTGGACCACCTGCTGCCCACCCTCACCGCCGTACAGCCGCAGAAGCTCTCGGCCACCCTCACCGCCGTCGCCCAGGCCCTGGAGGGCCGCGGGGCGAAGCTCGGTGACAACCTCGCCGCACTCGACGCCTATCTGGCCAAGCTCAACCCCCGGTTGCCGGCCCTCAACCGGGACATCAAGGAACTGGTGAAGGTCAGCCACCTGTACGCCGACACCGCGCCCGATGTGCTGACCGCGCTCTCCGACTTCGCCACCACCAGCAGCACCCTCGCCGAGAAGGCCGACGATCTTGCCACCGCCTACGACACGGCCACCGGCACGGCCCGCGAGGTGACCGGGTTCCTGCGGCAGAACCGCCAGAACATCATCCGGCTGGCCGGCGCCGCCCGGCCCACCCTGCGCGTGATGGCCGCCCAGTCCCCGTCCTTCCCCTGCACCCTGCGCACCCTGGCCACCTTCGTCCCCGTCATGGACAAGGCGCTCGGCAAGGGCACCGACCAGCCGGGACTCCATGTCGATCTGAAGGTCACCCGCTCCCGCGGCGCCTATCTGCCGGGCAAGGACACCCCCGCCTACGGCGGCGGGCCCAGGGGTCCGCGCTGCTACTCCGTCCCCTATCTCGGCCCCGCCGGTGGCACGGCGGCCGAGAAGGGCGCCAAGGGGGTCGCAGCCGAGGGCGCCACCATCGCCGATGCCCGGGGCGGCACCGGGATGCCCAACTCGCCGCAGGAGAACCAGCTGATCAACGAATTGCTCGCACCGACGACGAAGCGGTCCGAGAAGCTGCCCGACTGGAGCAGCGTCCTGGTCGGGCCGACCCTGCGCGGCACGGAGGTGAGACTCAAGTGAAACGCGCCTCCCTCGCCGGGCCGCTCGTCAAGTCGCTGATCTTCATCGTGGCGACCTCCCTGGCCACCGCAGTGCTCGCGTTGAGCATCTCCAACACCGGGGTCGGCGGGACCGACGGCTACCGGGCCCGGTTCACCGATGTGACGGGCCTGGTGGAGGGCGACAGCGTACGGATCGCCGGAGTGCGGGTCGGCAAGGTCGAGGAGATCGATGTCGTCGACCGGCGCGTCGCCGAGGTGCGGTTCTCCGTCGAGAAGGGCCGCGCCCTGCCCGCGTCCACCCACGCCTCGGTGAAGTACCTCAACATGGTCGGCCAGCGATATGTGGAACTCAGACGCGGCAGCGGGCCCGTCGGGCGCCCCCTGTCCGTCGGCGGCACCATCCCGCTCGGCCGCACCACCCCGGCGCTCGATCTCACCCAGCTCTTCAACGGCTTCAAGCCGCTCTTCCAGGGCCTCTCGCCCAAGGACACCAACCAGCTCGCCGGGGAGATCATCAGCGTCCTGCAGGGCGAGGGCGGCACCGTCACCTCGCTGGTGGGCCACATCAGCTCCCTGACCAGCACCCTCGCCGGCAAGGACAAGGTCATCGGCTCGCTGATCAAGAACCTCAACTCCGTGCTGGAGACGGTCAACGCCAGGGAGGAGGGCTTCAACGAGCTCATCACCAGCCTGCGCGACCTGGTCTCCGGTTTCGCCGACGACCGCAAACCACTGGGCGAGGCCGTCACCGCCATGGGCGGGCTGGCCACCACCACCGCGGGGTTGCTGGAGGACGGCCGGGCACCGCTCAAGAAGGACATCCACGAGCTGGGCAGGCTCTCCCGCCAACTCGACAAGGGCACGCCCCAGTTCGAGAAGTTCCTGCGTACCTCGCCGGAGAAGATGCGGACGCTGGGCCGGCTCGCCTCCTACGGCTCCTGGTTCAACACCTATCTGTGCGAGGCCAGGACGAGCGGGCTGACCATGTCGGACGGCAGCGAACCGCCCACCGGTATCGCCATCACCCAGCCGAGGTGCCGGTCATGAGCGGGCGCACAGGACTCCGGTTGCCGCGCCCGAAGCCGATGGCGGAGCGCAACCCGATCGCCGTCTGCCTGGTCGGGGTGGTGCTCCTCGCGCTGTTGGGCACGGCCGTCTACCGCGCCGACGACCTGCCGCTCATCGGTGGCGGCACCACCTACACCGCCGAGTTCACCGAGGCGGCCGGGCTGCGCGAGGGCAACGAGGTGCGGGTCGCGGGCGTCAAGGTCGGCGAGGTGTCCGAGGTGGCGCTCGACGGCGCCAAGGTCGAGGTGGCCTTCAAGGTCAAGGACACCTGGGTCGGCAACGCCAGCCGTGCCGCCATCAGCATCCGCACCCTGCTCGGCGAGAAGTTCCTCGCCCTCGATCCGCTCGGCACCGGCCCCCAGAACCCCGACCGTCATATCCCCACCAGCCGCACCACCTCCCCGTACGACGTGACCCAGGCGTTCACCGGGCTGGGCCGCACCTTCGAGGAGATCGACTCCGAGAAGCTGGCCAAGAGTTTCCAGGCCGTCTCCGACACCTTCCGCAACACCCCCGCCGATGTGCGCGGCGCTGCCAAGGGGCTCTCCGCGCTCTCCCGCACGATCTCCTCCCGCGACACCGAACTGGCCCGACTGCTGCGCGGCAGCAAGAAGCTCACCCGCACCCTCAAGGAACGGCGCACGGACATCACCGCGCTGCTGCGCGAGGGCAATCTGCTGCTCGCCGAGGTCCGCGCCCGCCGCGGCGCCATCCACCGGCTGTTCACCGGCACCCGCGATCTGGGCAGGGAACTGACCGGTCTGGTGGACGACAACAACGAGCAGCTCGGCCCCACTTTGCACGCCCTGGACCGGGTCACCGACGTGCTGCTGAAGAACCGTGCACGGCTCGACGCCGCGCTGCAGGTCGCGGGCCCCTACTACCGGCTCATCGGCAACACCCTCGGCAACGGCCGCTGGTTCGACAGCTATCTGTGCGGTCTGGTGCCCAAGCGGTATCTGCCGCCCGGCACCCCGCCCGAGGACGACTGCCGACCGCCGGAACCGGGAGGGAAGAGCCGATGAAAGCAGCCACCACCGGCGCCCGCGCCCCCTTCCGCGGACGCCCTCCCTTCCGCCGGCGCACCCTCGTCCTGGGCATGGTGCTCACGCTGCTGATCGGAGCCGGCGCCGGGGGAGCGGCCGTACTCGACGGCTCGGACGGCACCCGCGTCACCGCCTGGTTCGACCGGGCCGTCGGCGTCTACGAGGGTTCCGATCTGCGGGTGCTGGGCGTGCGCGTCGGCCGGGTCGAGGCCGTCGAGCCGCACGGGAAGAAGGTGGAGGTCACCCTCCTCGTCGACGCGGGCGTCAAGGTTCCGGCCGACGCCCGCGCCGTCGTCATCGCCCCCAGCCTCGTCTCCGACCGCTATGTCCAGCTCACCCCCGCCTATACCAAGGGTCCCCGGCTCGCCGACTCCGCCGTCCTGCCCTCCGGCCGCAACTCCGTACCGATGGAGGTCGACCAGCTGTACGCGAGCATCACCGAACTCAGCGACGCGCTCGGCCCCGAGGGCGCCAACTCCCAAGGGGCGCTCTCCGACCTCCTGGACGTCGGGGCGGCCAACCTGGACGGCAACGGCAAGGCGCTCGGCAAGTCCGTCGAGGAGTTCGGCAAGGCGGCCAAGACCCTCGACGGCAACAGCGGCGACCTCTTCACGACCGTCGGTCAGCTGCGCTCCTTCACCGCCATGCTCAAACGCAACGACAAACGGGTCCGCACGGCGGAACGGCAGCTGAGCGACGTCACCACCTTCCTCGCCGAGGACAAGGAGAACCTCGCCAAGGCGCTCTCCCAACTGGGCACCGCACTCGGCAAGGTGAAGAAGTTCATCGAGGACAACCGCGGCGCCCTCAAGAAGAACGTCAAGAAACTCGCCCCGATCACCCGGACCCTCGTCGACCAGCGCGCCTCCCTCGCCGAGGCCCTGGACACCGCACCGCTGGCCGCCGACAACTTCCTGCGGGCCTACAACCCGGGCCAGGGCACCCTGGACAACCGCGGCAACATCAACGAGCTCAGCATGGGCGGCCCCCTCACCCCCGCACCGGGCGCCGCCTCCGCGGGCACGGCCGGACTGGTGCCCGTCACACCCCGGGAGCGCAAGGCGCTGCCCGCCGTGCCGCTACCGCCGGTCGGCACCGTCTACGGCACCCCCGAGGGCACCGGCGGCGGGCGGCCGGACGCCCCCGGGAAGGAGGCGGACCGATGAGCCCGCTGGGCAGGCCCCGCTCCCGGGCCGCGCGGATCGGCACCGGCGTCACGGCGGCAGGCGTCACCGTCGCGCTCGGCCTCGCCCTGCTGGGCGGCGGCGTCGACCTGCCGCGGTTCACCGGTCTCCAGGACCTGCCGCTGCCCGGCGGCGCCGACCTGGGAGAGAATCCCTACGAGGTGACCGCCGAGTTCGGCGACGTGCTGAGCCTCGTCCCGCAGTCCGCCGTGAAGGTCAACGACGTCACCGTCGGCAAGATCACCAAGATCTCCCTCACCAGGAAGGGCTGGACGGCCAAGGTCACCATGCGGGTCAACGGCGAGGTGCGGCTCCCCGAGCGGCCCTACGCCCGGATCGAGCAGTCCAGCCTGCTGGGCGAGAAGTATGTGCAGATCCTCGCCCCACCGAAGGGCAAGGCCACCGGGCGGGTACGGCAGGCAGCGCACCGGCCGGGGCGCGACACCCACATCCCGCTCTCCCGCACCAACCGCAACCCGGAGGTCGAAGAAGTCCTCGGCGCGCTGTCGATGCTGCTCAACGGCGGCGGTGTCAGCCAGCTCAAGACCATCACCACCGAGCTGAACAAGGCCCTCGACGGGAACGAGGAGGAGGTCAGGTCGGTGCTCGGCCGAGTCGAGAAGCTGGTCGGCAGCCTCGACCGGCACAAGGGCGACATCACCCGGGCGCTCGACGGCGTCAACCGGCTCTCGGCGACCCTCGCAGCCCGCAAGAAGAGCATCAGCACCGTCCTCACCGACGTGAGCCCGGGACTCACCACGCTGGAGGACCAGCGGGGCCGGCTGATGACGATGCTCCGCGCCCTCGACACGCTCTCCGGGGTGGCGGTCGACACCGTCGACCGCAGCAAGGAGGACATCGTGGCCGACCTCAAGGCCCTCGCCCCCACGCTGCGGGCCCTCGCCGACTCCGGCCAGGACCTGCCCGACTCGATCCAGGTGCTGTTCACCTACCCGTTCACCGACGAGGTACTGCGCGGCGTCAAGGGCGACTACCTCAACCTCTATCTGGACGTGGCGGCCCCGCCCGGCACCACACTCACCCCGCCGCTGCGGGAGGAGCCGATCCCCGAGGACCCCGGCGCCTCCGGCACCGGCGGCACCGCGGCCCTTCCGCTGCCCGCGGTCACCTCCACGCCCGGCGCCGGGGGTGAGCGCTGATGCTGACCCGCGCGGTCGTCCTCAAGAACATCGCCTTCCTGGCCCTCGCCGCCGTCGTCCTCGGTGTCATCGGAGTGCGGTACGCCGACGTCGGCCGCTATGTCGGCATCCGCGACTACTACACCGTCCGCGTCGAACTCGCCCGCACCGGCGGCCTGTACGAGCACGCCAACGTCACCTACCGAGGAGTGTCCGTCGGCCGTGTCGGCGCCCTGGACCTGACCGACAGCGGGGTGTCCGCCGAGCTGAAGATCAAGAAATCGGCGCCGCGCATCCCCAGCGACCTCAAGGCCCATGTCGCCAACCTCTCCGCCGTCGGGGAGCAGTACATCGACCTGCGGCCCGACACCGGCCGGGGCCCCTTCCTCCACCAGGGCTCCGTCATCCGGCAGTTGGACACCGATCTGCCCGCGCCGCCCACCGAGGTGCTGGCCAGCGTGGACAACCTGGTCGCCAGTCTGCCGCGCGGCTCCCTGCGCACCGTCGTCGACGAACTGGGCGCCACCTTCGAAGGGCGCGGCGACGATCTGGAGGTGCTGCTCGACACCGGCAGCGAGTTCCTGGACGCCGCCGACGCCGCGGCGCCCGAGACCACCGGGCTCATCGTCGACGCGCAGACCGTACTGCGCACCCAGCGCGAGGAGGGCCAGGCGCTGCGGGACTTCGCCAAGGGCACCAAGGAACTGCTGGGGCAGCTCAAGAAGTCCGACCCCGACCTGCGCCGCCTCATCGCCAACACGCCCGGCGCCGCCACCCAGGTCACCGGGCTGCTGCGCGACCTCGACCCCGGCCTCAGCGTGCTGCTCGCCAACCTCACCACCACCTCCGAGCTGGCCGTCACCCGGGTACGCGGCGTCGAGGAACTTCTCGTCAAGCTGCCCCGCGTGGCCGCCGCCGGCTCCACGGCCATCACCCGCAAGGGCGCCACCCTCGGTATGGCACTCACCTTCTTCGACCCGCTGCCCTGCACGGACGGATACGGCGCAACCCGCTACCGCGGCGGACTGGAGACCGGAGAGCCACCGTCCTTCAACGACCGCGCACGCTGCGCGTCGCCGCCCTCCAGCGGCAAGAACGTCCGCGGCTCCGCCAACGCACCCGGTGGCGGACCGCTGCCGCCGCCCGCCCGCCCCGGAGCGTTCGGCACCGGCGCGACCGCGGCCTCCGCACCACCCGGCGGACCGGACGAGGCGGGTCCGCACAGCATGGCCGGACTGCTCGGGCTCAAGGAGGGCCGATGACCACCGAGGTCGACGGACAGGAGACCGCCGCGCCCGCACACAGCGAGACGGACGCCGACGAGGAAGCGGCCCGCCCGGCCGCGCCCACCGCCGGCGGCAGGGTCTGGCTCGCCGCGCTGCTGGCGGCGGCGCTGCTGTTCTGCGGGTTCTCCGGCTGGCTGTACTGGACGGCGTACTCCGACGACGACCTGGCCTACTCCCGTGCCCGCGACGAGGCTCTGGCGGCGGGCCGTGCACACCTGGCCACCCTCAACTCCATCGACGCCGCACACATCCCCGCCGGGCTGCGCGAGTGGCGTGCGACCGCCACCGGACCGCTGAGCGACGAACTGCGCCGTACGGAGAAGAAGAGCGCGAAGACCCTGCGCGAGCGGGGCAGCAGCGCCCGCGCGAAAGTCACCGACGCGGCACTCACCAGCCTGGACGACACAGCGGGCACCGCCACTCTGATCGCCACCTTGCGGATCGAGACCACCACCCGCGCCGGCGCCCCGGCCACGGACCGCAAACGCATGGAGGCCGGGCTGGAGCGGACGGACGACGGCTGGAAGCTCACCTCGCTCGCGCCGGTACCGGTGGGGAAGGAGGGCTGAGATGCGAGGGCCACGCGCAATGCTGGAGCGGCGACGCGCGGGACGGAGACCGCCCTTGCCGTCCGTCGCCGCGCGGCTGTCGGCCGCGCTGGAGGGGCGGCGCGCCCGCTGGTGCGCGGTGACGGTCCTGGTGCTGGCACTCGCGGCCGGAAGCGGATTCCTGGTGCGCGCCGGGCAGTTGACCGGCAGTTCGGCGGCCGGGAACGCGGCCCTCACCGACCGGGCGGCGACCAGCAGGGTCTCCGGTGAGGTGCAGGACGCGCTCGCCCGGATCTTCTCGTACACACCCGAGGGGCTCGCCGGGACCGAACAGGCCGCCGACGAACTGCTGGCGGGCAAGGCGGAACGGCAGTACGAGGCGCTCTTCGGGCAGGTCGAAGAGCGGGCGCGGAAGCAGAAACTGACGCTCGCCACCCGCGTGGTCGGCGTGGGGGTGACCCGGCTGCACGAAGACCGCGCCCACCTGCTGGCCTTCCTCGACCAGACCACCTACCGGGCGGGCCGCGAACCGGCGAGCGCCGCCGCCCAGCTCTCCGTCACCGCCCGACGGCAGAACGGCGACTGGCGGATCGTCGCCCTCACCGCACGGTGAGACGGCGCGGAGCGGCGCGGCAGCGGAAGAGCGAAGAAGAAGACGGGAGAGGCGAGACGTGGGAGAGGCGACACGGACGAAGAGCCGGCGGACGCGGTGGTCCCCGGCGGGTGGCCCGGTACGGGCGGTGGCCGTGGCCCTGGCGGTGGTGGCGCTGTGCTGCGCGGCCTGGGCCGGCTTCTCCTGGTACGGCGCCGCACACGACGACACGCTCGGCTACGCCGCGACCCGGGACGAGGTACGTGCGGCGGGGGAGCAGGCGGTGCAGAACCTCAACACCCTCGACCACCGCGAGCTGGACAGTGGACTGGACTCCTGGGAGGAGTCGACGACCGGCGACCTGCGCGGCCAACTGCGGAAGGGCAGGGCGCAGTTCGAGAAGCAGATCCGCCGGGCCAGGACCGTCACCTCGGCCCGCATCCTCTCCAGCGCCGTGGCGGAGCTGGACGAACGCGCCGGCCGGGCCGGAATGCTGATCGCCGTGCGGACCACGGTGAAGGCCCCGAAGGAGAAGCCGGCGACCAAGCAGACCCGGATGCGCGGTGAACTCACCCGCACCGGCGAGGGGTGGAAGCTCAGCGCCCTCGAACAGGTGCCGGTGGGCTACACCGCCACCGAGCCGGACGAGCGCGACTGACCGGAGAGCCGGAGGAACCCATGTCGACCACCCGCCACCTCGTCAACCGCCGACGCCGCCTCGCCGCTCGACCCGCTCCCGGAACGGCGCGCTCCACTGCCGCGACCCCCGTACGGACCGGCACCATCGCGACCGGGCCCGACCGCAAGGCGGCCCCGAAGCCCGACCGCAAGGCCGCTCCGAAGCCCGGCTCGAAGCCCGGCTCGAAGCCCGGCTCGAAGCCCGACCGGAAGTCTCCCTCCAGGGCCGTCGGGCGACTCGGCCGGCTCGGCCGGCTGATCCGGCTGCCGCGTCGGCTGCCGGCCCTCTGCGCCGTCCTCACCCTCGCCTGCGGCGGCTTCACCGGCTGGGCGGCGACCGAGGCCCAGTCGCTGCGGGACACCGCGTCGGCGCGCAACACCGCGCTCGCCGACGCGGCCCGCACCAGCGAGGTCAAGGGCGAGGTCACCAGTGCGGTCAACGCGCTGTTCTCCTACGACCACGCCGATCCGGAGAAGAACGAACGCGCGGCGCGCCGGCTGCTGACCGGGCGCGCTGTCGAACAGCACCGCGCGCTCCTCGCCCGAGTACGCGCGCAGGACAGCGAAAAGAAACTCGTACTGACGACGACGGTCACCGACAGCGCGGTCACAACGCTGGAGGGCGACCGGGCCCGGGTGCTCCTCTTCGCCGACCAGCACAGCGCCCGCACCGCGGCGAACGCCAAGGGCGGGGACGGCGCCAAGGACAAGAGCGGAACCAAGGACAAGAGCGGCGCCAAGGACAAGGGCGGCGGGGGCGAGCAGGCCAAGGACGACAACGCCACTTACGCGGGCGCCATGCTCGCCGTCAACGCCGTGCGCAAGGACGGCGCCTGGCGGATCGCCGCCATCGACACCCTCAGCTGAGACGACCCGCGCTCGGGCCCACAGCCGTCCGCCGTCCGCCGTGGGCCGGGTACGACCGGGAGGAGAAGCAGATGACGCAGCAGGAAGGGACAGGCGCCCGCCGACGCGGCGGCCACACCGCTGCCGGTGCCCGGCGCGGCCCCGCGCGCCCCGCCGGCACCATGCGGGTCCGGCTGCGCCGGCGCGCCGCGGGCACCGCGCTCGCCGCGCTGGCCGTCGCCGCGCTGACCGCCTCCCAGGCTCCCGGCGCGGTCGGCCCCAAGGACGCCCGCAAGCCGTGGAATCCGGCCCGCACCGGTCCTCCGTACCCGGCCGGTGCCGACGACGGCTCGTACCACGTCGAACTCCCGCCCCTCGACGGCGTCGACGGCACCGGGCCCGCCCGTGCCGCGAGCGCCCGGGCCAAGGCCCAGTCCGGCATCCCCGCCACCGTGCTGCGCGCCTACCGGAACGCCGAGCGGGCGGTGCGGGCCACCGACCCCGGCTGCGGGCTGCGCTGGGAACTGCTGGCCGCGCTGGGCAAGGTGGAGTCGGGGCAGGCGCGCGGCGGCGACGTACGGGCGGACGGCACCACGCGCCGCCCGATCCTGGGCCCGGTCCTGGACGGCAACGGATTCGCCCGTATCGAGGACTCCGACGGCGGCGCCTGGGACGGGGACAGCGAGTTCGACCGGGCGGTCGGCCCCATGCAGTTCATCCCCACGACCTGGCGCGGCTGGGGTGCCGACGGCAACGGCGACGGCCGCGAGGACCCGCACAACATCCACGACGCCGCGCTCGCCGCCGGCCGCTATCTGTGCGCCGGGGACCGGGATCTGACCAGCGCCGCCCAGCTGCGCGCGGCGATCCTCAGCTACAACCGCTCGACCGCCTATGTGCGCACCGTCCTGGCGTGGTTCGCCTTCTACCGCGAGGGCACCCACGCCGTTCCGGACGGTGAGGGAGTGCTGCCCAGCAGCGCGGGCGCCGCCAGCAAGGGGAACAAGGGCAACGAGGCGAACAACGGGAACAAGGCGAACAAGGAGGGGAAGGGCGGCAAGGACGACAGGGCCGGGGACGGTCGGGGCGGGCCCGGCCCCGGCTCCCCGGGCACGGGCAACAGCGGTGGCACATCGGGCCCGGAACGGCCGAGTCCCCGCCCCACCGGCCCCGGCTCCCCGGACGAGGACGGCTCCGGTGGTCCGGGCGGCCCCAGCGCTCCCCCCGACTGCCCGGACGACACCGGCTCGCCGTCCCCCGGTCCGACCGGCGCCGAGTCGCCGACGCCCACGCCGAGCCCCACCGGAAGCGACGGCCCGTGCGAGCGGGACACGGACCTGAGGTGAGGGCACCCGGGCTCTCGTCGCCGCTGCCGGGAGCGGACACGGGAGCCGGGCCGCTGATGCCGCCCGCGGACCCCCCACAGGCCGCGGGCGGCTGCCCAGCGGTGGCGCAGGCCCGGACGCCTGACGGGGAGACGCCCGGGGACTGCCTTCAGAGTGCCCCACCCCGGCCCCGCCCAGCAGGGCCGAACGGCCCCTCTGCCCGCTTCCGGTGCGGCAAGGCGTCGGCGGTGGCGTCAGTGCTCGTGCGGTCCGTCGTGGTGCACCGGGCCGTGCGAGGTACGGCAGTGGCCCGCCGAGACGCTGGTGAGCGCGTGGGCACCGGCCGGCATGGGCGGCAACCGGTCCGCGTGGTCGATCTGGAGGGTGGTGTGGGTCAGGCCGTGCCGCTCGGCCAGCATGCGGTCCAGATCGCGCCGCACCCGGTGGCAGTCGCCGCCCGGCTCCACCAGTACGTGAGCCGACAGTGCGGGCTCGCCCGAGGTGATCGTCCAGATGTGCAGATCGTGGACCTCGGTCACGGACTCGGCGGCGGCCAGCTCGTCGCCCACCTCGTCCGGGTCGAGCCCGACCGGCGCCGCCTCCAGGAAGATGCGGCCCGAGTCGCGCAGCAGGCCGTATCCCGCCTTCAGCATCAGGCCCACGACGACCAGTGTGGCGATGGCGTCGGCCCGGGCGTAGCCGGTGACCAGGACGACGAAGCCGGCCACCGCGGTCCCGATGAAGGCGAAGAGATCGTTGAGGATGTGCTGGTAGGCGCCCTCCACATTGAGCGAGGAGCGGTTCGCCCGCGACAGGCACCAGGTGGCCAGGAGGTTCACCACGATGCCCACCAGGGCCGTGGCCACCACCATCCAGCCGGTGACCTCGGGTGGGTCGAGCAGTCTGCGTACGGCCTCGTAGCCGAGCCAGCCGGCGGCCAGGATCAGGGTGAGTCCGTTCGCGTGCGCCGAGAGGATCTCGGCGCGCTTGAGGCCGAAGGTGTAGCCGCCGCGTGCGGGCCGCGCCGACAGCCGCATCGCGACCAGCGCCAGGACGATCGAGATGGCGTCGGTGAGCATGTGCGCCGCGTCGGACAGCAGCGCGAGGGAGCCCGCCAGCACCGCGATGGCCGTTTCGACGACGATGAACACGCTGATCAGCGCGAGTGCCATCGACAGCCAGCGGCGGTCGGCTCCGGCCGAGACCCCGTGCGTGTGTCCGGCGTGGCCGTGTCCGTGTGCGTCTGACGCGCTCATCCGGTCCTCCCCATCGGTGACCCTCGGCGACCGGCGGCCGCCGCCCCCTCGGTGTCGGGCTGAGTGCAGTGAAACCCACCGCACCCCGGGGGTGCAAAGGCTGCATCGGTGACCGTTGTCAAAACCGATAACACCGCGCTGACCTGCGGGTTCTTCATGATTTCCGTTGTCGGTCCGGTAGGCGGTGCCCAACTTCGCGCGCCGGGCGGCCGCGGCTGTGCGGCGCTCCTGCATCGTGACGACTTCGTCCGCTTTCCCAGGGTGGTGGTGCGCCGGATCTGAGAAGCTGGCCGCAACCAGTGATCGACATGAGCGATATGAGCGGTGAGAGTCGGATATGGACCGTAGCTCCCAGGAAGCCGCCGTCGAGGCCGCGCTCGCCGAGCTGGACCTCCCGGCGAAGGCGGCGCTGCTCGGGGGCACGGACATGTGGTCGGTCGGCCCCGAGGGCGCCCGCTCGGCGGCCGGTTTCGGCAGGCTCGTCCTCTCGGACGGCCCGGCCGGGGTGCGCGGCGAGAACTGGTCGCCCGAGGACCCCAGTCTCGCGCTGCCGTCCCCCACCGCGATCGGCGCCACCTGGGATGTGACGGCGGCCCGCACCGCCGGACTGCTGCTCGCCCAGGAGGCCCGCCGCAAGGGTGCGCACGCCGTGCTGGCCCCCACCGTCAACCTGCACCGCACCCCCTACAGCGGGCGGCACTTCGAGGCGTACTCCGAGGACCCGCAGCTGACCGGGGTCCTGGGCGCCGCCCTGGTCGCGGCCCTCCAGCAGGGCGGCGTGGCCGCGACCCCCAAGCACTATGTGGCCAACGACGCGGAGACCGATCGCTACACCGTGGACGTACGCGCCGACGGCCGCACCTTGCGCGAGCTGTACCTCGAACCCTTCGAACGCATCGTGCGCACCGCGGGCCCCTGGCTGCTGATGGCCGCCTACAACAGCGTGAACGGTGTGACGATGAGCGAGCACGACGTGCTCAACAACGGAGTGCTGCGCGGCGAATGGGGGTTCGACGGAGCGCTGGTCTCCGACTGGACGGGCGCCCGCTCCACCCTCGGCTGCGTACGCGGCGGCCTCGATCTGGCCATGCCGGGACCGGACACCGTCTACGGAGAGCACCTGGTCGCGGCCGTCCGCGAGGGCCGGGTGGCCGCGGAGACGGTGGATGTGCAGGCCCGCCGGGTACTGCTGCTCGCCGCCCGCGTCGGCGTCCTGGACGGTGCGCCGCCCACCGTGCCCGCCGGCGCGCTTCCCGCCCCGCTCGACGGGGCCGCCGCCGTACGCGACCTGGCCACCCGCTCCTTCGTCCTGCTGCGCAACGAGTACGCGGGCAGCCCCGTGCTCCCGCTCGACGTCGGGGGCGGCGCGGAGCCCTCCGGCGACGCCGTACGCCGGATCGCCGTCAGCGGACTGCACGCCTGCGCACCGCGGTTCGGCGGCGGAGGCAGCTCGCAGGTCTTCCCCGAACGGGTCGGCACCCCGCTGGACGCTCTGCGGGCCGCGCTTCCGCCCGGCACCGAGGTGTCCTACGAGCCGGGTCCCGACCCACGCTCCCGGCTGGCGCCCGCCGCGGAAGCCGCCGGCTTCCGGCTGACCGCCGTCCTGCACGGCCTGGACGACGCCGAGCTCGCCCGTGCCGAGCAGCGGGACGGCAGCGTGCGGTGGATGGGCACGCTGCCCGGCGGCGTCTCCTTCGCCGATCTGGGCCGCGTCGAGCTGGTCGGCGAGTTCACCCCGGGCGAGAGCGGCACCCACCGGCTCGCGGTCCGCGGAGTGGGGCACTTCCGGCTGGAGGCGGGCGACCGGGTGCTGTACGACGCGGAACTGCAGGCCGACAGCGACGACCCGGCCGTCGCGTTCCTCAACCCGCCCCAGCGCACCTTCCTGCTCGACGCGGAGGCGGACGAGCCGCTCCCCGTCCGGCTGCTGCACTCCGTCCCCGCCCACGGCGTCGGTGGCCTGTTCGGGCTGGTCTCCTTCGAACTCGGCCACGGCGCGCCTGCCGTGGCCGAACAGGAGCTGACCGAGCGGGCGGTGCGCGCGGCTGCCGAGGCGGACTGCGCGGTGGTGTTCGTCGGGACCACCGACGAGTCCGAGAGCGAAGGCGTCGACCGGGAGAGCCTGGCCCTGCCGGGAAGCCAGGACGAACTGGTGGCACGCGTCGCCCGGGCCAATCCCCGCACCGTGGTCGTGGTCAACGCGGGCGCGCCCGTGCTGATGCCCTGGCACCAGGAGGTGGCCGCCGTCCTGCTGTGCTGGTTCCCGGGCGAGGCCGGTGGCGAAGCCCTCGCCGATGTGCTGCTGGGCGCCGCCGAGCCGGGCGGGCGGCTGCCGACGACCTGGCCGTCCGCCGAGGACGACCTGCCGGTGCGCCAGGTCGTCCCCGACGGTGACGGCCGGCTCCCGTACGTCGAAGGCCCCTACATCGGCTACCGCGCCTGGCGGCGGGCGGCGGGCCCCGAGCCCGCCTACTGGTTCGGGCACGGACTCGGCTACACCCGGTGGGAGTACGAGTCCTTGAGCATCACCGCGCTGGACGGCGCCGGCGGCGACGACCCGTACGGGCCGGTCGCCCAGGTCACCGTCCGCGTCCGCAACAGCGGTCCCCGCGCCGGCCGCGAGGTCGTCCAGCTCTACCTCGGCCCCGAGGGACCGGACTGCCGGCTGGCGGCCTTCGCCGTGGTGCGGGCCGCGGCCGGGGACCTGGCCGAAGCCAGCCTCGAAGTCCCGCTGCGCGCCGTCCAGACCTGGGACGACACCCATCTGGTCTGGCGCCGCTGCCCGGGCCCGCACCGGTTCGCCGTGGGGCGCAGCGCCGCCGACATCCGGCTGACCGCCGAGCTGCCGCTGTGGGAGTGACCGGAGGCGCCCCGCTTCAGCCGCGGACGGAGGCGCGGAACGCACCCGGCGTGGTGCCCGACCGCTGATGGAAGAACTTGGCGAAGTTGGTGGCGTCGGCGAAGCCGAGCGCCGTGGCGATCCGGGCCGCGGAGCGGTCGGTGTGCGCCAGCAGCCGCTTGGCCTCCAGAACGACGCGGCGGTCCACGAACTCCTTGGCGCCCAGCCCGACCGCCGCGCGGGTGGCCCGGGAGAGGGTGCGGGGCGAGTAGCCGAGGGCGTGGGCGTAGTCGGCGACGCGGCGGGTGCGCGTGAAGTCCTTCTCCACGGCGGCGCGGAACCGGCGGAAGGTGTCCGAGCCGGTGGCCGCCTCCGCGTCCTGACCGTCCGCCCCCGTCAGCCGTACGAGCCGTAGCAGCAGGACCGCCAGCAGATGCCGCAGCACTTCCGTGTGCGCGCCCGGCGCCTGGTCGCGGCGGTCGGCGGCGAACTCGAAGCGCAGATGGTCCAGGGCGATCCGGACGGCGCGGGCGTTCTCGTCGTACGGGTGGCGGGTCACCGCGCCGGACGCCTCGTCCAGGCCGACGGCCGCGGCCGTCGCCGGGTCGGGGAAGGTGGGCTGGAAGAGGACCAGCGTGCCCTCGGTGTCGCCGAGGTCGTCGTACTGCTGCACCTGACCGGGCCGCACCCACAGCCATCCGCCGGGCGGGGTGGTGTGCGCGGTGAAGTCGACGGACTGGCGCAGCCGTCCCGACTCGACGGCGAACAGCTGGTGGAAGCCGGGCCGCTGCGGGTCCGCGAGCCGCTGGCCGCTGCGGGCCGCGCGGTCGCGCAACTCGGACAGCGTCATCACCTCCAGCCCCGTGGTCGCGACGCCCGGCGGCGGGGCGTACGGCAGTTCCGGGATGGCGGCGGACGCGGATGCGGCAGAGTGTCCGGTTCTCACCATGGCTGGTCGTGACCTTACCTCGCGGGGCGGTCGCTGCCCGGTTACGTTCGAGGTGTCGTCCTTCCGGCAGGAGGAACCGGCGGGATCCGTGGCCGAAGTTGCCACCCGTTCGGCGTCCATCTCCCACCCTCGTCCGCACCACGCAACAGGAGTACCACCATGGCGAACATCGCCGTTTTCGGGGCCAACGGCAACATCGGCAGCAGGATCGTCCGCGAGGCGCTGGACCGCGGCCATCAGGTGGTCGCGGTGGTGCGGGACACCGGCAGGTTCGTGGCCTCGCGCGAGGCCGTCACGGTCACCACCGGCGACGTGCTCTCCCCGGAGTCCGTCGCGGCCGTCGCCGGGAACGCGGGCGTCGTCGTCAGCGCGGTCGGGGCCAAGGACGGCCCTGGGCATCTGGCCACCATCAAGCCCGCCGCCGAGTCGCTGGTCACCGGGTTGCGGGCGCTCGGGGCCGGAGCGCCGTCCCTGGTCTTCGTGGGCGGTGCCGGGTCGCTGCGCAGGCCGGACGGCTCCCGGGTGTGGGACACCGAGGGGCTGCCCGACGCGATCCTGCAGATCATGCACGCGCACGGTCAGGCCCTCGACCACCTGCGCGGTGTCGAGGACGTGCGCTGGACCAACATCAGCCCCGCGGCCACGATCGAGCCCGGTGAGCGTACGGGGACGTACCGGGTGGGCAAGGACGACCTCGTGGTGGCGGAGAACGGCGAGAGCCACATCTCCATGGAGGACTACGCCGTAGCCGTGCTGGACGAGATCGAGAATCCACGGCACGTCCGGGAGCGGTTCACCGTGGGCTACTGAGCCCGCAGGGTGGGTGCCGACGCCTCGGGTGCCCCTTGCGCGCCGGGACCTGCGCCCCGTCAGGGGCGTGGGGAACTGCTCCCCTGGGGGTACCTCCCGGCCGGAGGCCGGGGGACTCCGGCCGGGAGGTGCCCCCACCAGCCACAAGGACCCGCAGCCGCCGACTCCCGCTCAAGGGGCACTCACGTCCGGCTCACGGCAACCGCCGGTCCATCGCGGCCCGGCCTTCCGCTGCCAGGCGTTCGCGGGCCCACTGCAGATTCTCCTCCGACAGATCGCGGCCGGAGGCGAGGACCAGGTCCTCGGGGGTGGGCTCGCTCGCCGGGGCGGAGTGCAGGATCTCGTCCGGCGACGTCCCCTCGTAGCGTTGGCGGAACTTGGCGATCTGGCCTTCGGAGTCCACGACTCGGGCCTTTCCGGTGTAGAACGGGTGACTCTCGGAGGAGATCTCCACATCGACGACCGGATATGTCCGTCCGTCGTCCCATTCGATCGTGGTGTCGCTGGTGGCCGTCGAACGCGTCAGAAACGCGTAACCGGCCGCCCGGTCACGGAAGACCACCTCGCGGTAGTCGGGGTGAGTATCAGACTTCACAAGTCGCTCCTTCCCCCGCGTACAGGGCGCCCCATCCAGGCTACGTCCGCACTCCCGGCACGGCATCCCGCCCGGTGGCCGCCCTGCCCGCGGGCCACCGGGCGGGGGCTTCGGCCCCGGCAGCGGCTCCGACGTGCGGGGCCCGGGGTTGGGCGAGATGCTGGAGGGTGCGGTCGTCGTCCCCTTCCGGAACGAGGTACGGATGCGCACCAACGACCTGACCAACGAGGTCCTCGCCAATCTGCGGAAGCCGCGCCCCTACCCGGCGGTCACCTTGGTGCTGCCCACCCACCGCACCAAGCCGGACAAGCTGCAGGACCCGGTGCGGCTGCGCAATCTGATCGCCGAGACCGGGCGGCGGCTCGCCGAGGACCCGCAGGTCCCGGCAGCGGTACGGGCCGATGTGATCGAGCAGCTGGAGCAGGCCGAGAACGAGCTGGACCTGATGTACGCGCTGGACACCCTGGTCGTCTTCGCCGCCCGGGGCGAGCGCCAGTCCTGGCAGCTGACCCGGCGCGTGGACACCGAACGCATCGTCATCGACGACACCTTCCTCACCCGCAACCTGGTCGCCGCGCGGGCCCAGAACCGCCCTTACTGGGTGCTGACCTTCGACGAGGAGAAGGCCAGACTGTGGAGCGGCGCGGGGGAGCAGCTCGTCGAAGAGCACCGCTACGGTTTCCCGATCGAACACGAACCCAATGTCTCCGAGCGTGAGCGCGCCTCCCGTACCGGCGTCTACGACACCGGCTACCGGGACGAGGCGGAGCTGCAGCATCTGCGGGATGTGGACGCCGGCCTGTCCAAGGTGCTGGAGGCGGAGCCCCGTCCGCTGCTCGTCGCGGGGCTCAAGCACGGGCTGACCGCGCTGGCCGACGTGGGGACGCGCGCGGCCCGCAACGCGCTGGCCACCGTACCCAAGGGCGGGCTGGCCAACGCGCGGCCCTCCGTCGTCCTCGAGGCCGTCGCACCGGCGCGCGCCGAGCTGTTGCGGGGCCGGGCCGAGGAAGCGCTCCGCCGGCTCGGCGAGGCGATCGGCCGCACGGAGTTCGTCGCGGGGATCGACGAGGTGTGGCGGGCCGCCCAGGAAGGCAGGCTGGCGCTGCTGGTCGTCGAGGAGCCGTACCGGCAGAAGGTGCGGCTGACCGGCGGTCACCTGGCGCCCGCCGGCGACGAGGCGGTGAGCGACGAGTCGGGCGAGGTGCGCGACGACATCGTGGACGAGACGGTGGAGGCGGCGCTGGCCACCGATGCGGAGGTGGTCTTCGTGGCCGACGGCGCGCTGGCCGAGCACGGCAGGATCGCGGGCGTGGTCCGCTACACGTGGGCGGGGTAGGGGCCCGTGGGCGGTGGGGGAGTGCGTGTCCGGGGGCGCGGCCGTGAGACCGCACGGCGCTGAGCACGGCAGCGAGGCCCGGCGTGGTGGCCTGCTGTGGTACGCGGCGGCGGCCTTCGTCTTCGCCGTCGGTATGGCGGGCACCACGCTGCCGACCCCGCTCTACGGCCTCTACCGGCAGGAACTGGGCTTCGGCGAGCTGATGGTGACGGTCGTCTTCGCCGTCTACGCGGTCGGCGGTGATTGTCGCCTTGCTGGTGGCCGGGGACTTCTCCGACAAGCTGGGGCGGCGGCCGGAGCTGTTCGCCGCCCTCGCCCTCTCGGCGGCCAGCGCCGGGTGCTTTCTGCTGGAGGGCGGGCTGCCGCTGCTGTTCTCCGGGCGGCTGCTGTCCGGATTCGCGGCCGGACTCTTCAGCGGGGCGGCGACCGCGGTCGTGCTGGAGCTGGCGCCCCGCGGCAGCCGGGGCTTCGCCGCGACGGCCGCGAACATGGGCGGGCTCGGCTGCGGACCGCTGCTGGCGGGCCTGCTCGCGCAGTACGCGCCCCGTCCGCTGATCCTGCCCTTCGCCGCCCATCTGGTGCTGCTGGCCGTCGCGTTCGCCCTGACCCTCGCCATGCCGGAGACGGTACGCCCGCCCCGGCCACGCCCCGCACTGCGGCCGCGCGGGATGGAGGTGCCGCGCGAGGTGCGGCCGGTGTTCGTCCCCGCCGGGCTGGCGTGCTTCACCGGCTTCGCCGTCTTCGGCCTGTTCACCGCGGTCTCGCCCGGCTTCGTGGCCGGAACCCTGCACATCGGCAATCTGGCGGTCTCGGGTGCGATCGTCTTCTCGGTCTTCTGCGCCTCGCTGGTCGGACAGTCGCTGACGGGCCGGTTCGGTGCACCGGTGGCACTGCCCCTGGGATGCCTGGGGTTGGTCGTCGGTATGGCGCAGGTGGGGCTGTCACTGCTGCTGAGCTCGCTGGTGATGTTGGTGACGGGTGCGGTCACCGGCGGCATCGGGCAGGGGCTCGCGTTCCGCTCGGCACTGACGGCGGTCAGCGCGCGGGCGCCCGAGGAGCGCCGGGGCGGCACCATCTCGGCGCTGTTCGTCGTGGCCTATCTGGGTATCTCGCTGCCGGTCGTCGGGGTGGGCGCGCTCAGCACCGGGCTCGGGCTGCGCAACGCGGGGCTGGTCTTCTCCGGCTGCGTGGTGGTGCTCGCTTCCGCGGTGGGCGCCCAGCTGTGGCGCACCCGGAAGGCCGAGGCGGCGGCGCTCGCCACAGCGGGCTGAGGGCGCCCGCGCGGACCCGGGGAGCGGCCGGGCCCGACCCCTTGTCCCCCTCCGCAGGGCGCGTGTAGCGTCCCGCCACGATAGGACATCCCATGTCCTACCTCTGATCTTTTCCGGTGGCCGAGGGGGGCTCCGCGATGGCGAGACTGACGAGACGCGACGGCAAGACGCTCTTCGCCGCCTGGCTCGGATATCTGATGGACGGCTTCGACTTCGTCCTGATCACCCTGGTGCTGACCGAAGTCGCCGACACCTTCGACCTGTCGACCGTCACGGCGGCCACACTGGTGTCCGCCGCCTTCATCTCCCGCTGGTTCGGCGGCCTGGCCATCGGCGCGGTAGGGGACCGGTACGGCCGCAAACCCGCGATGATCCTCAGCATCGTCCTGTACTCCGTCGGCTCGCTGGCCTGCGGCCTCTCCTGGGGCTACTGGTCGATGTTCGCCGCACGGCTGGTGCTCGGCCTCGGTATGGCGGGGGAGTACTCGGCCAGCGCCACCTATGTGATCGAGAGCTGGCCCGCCGCGGCCCGCAACCGTGCCAGCGCGCTGCTCATCTCCGGGTACGCGGTAGGCGCCGTCATCGCCGGGCAGCTCTACCGCTTCGTGGTGCCGGCCTGGGGCTGGCGGGCGATGTTCTTCCTCGGCGTCGTCCCCATCGCACTGGCCCTGTGGATGCGGCGCGGACTGAAGGAGTCCCACGACTGGGAACGGGCCCGGGCGACCGCGAGCGAAGCGGCCGACGGGCACGGAGCGCAGCGGGACTTCGTCACCGTCCTCTACCGCGGCCGCCACGCCCCGCTGAACTACGCCGTCACCGCCGCCGTGTCACTGAGCCTGTTCTTGCTGTTCACCGAGCGCGCCGGGGGTTTCACCTGGCCGCTCGCCCTGCTCGCCGCCGCCGGATTCGTACTGTTCGCCGCGCAGTTCGCCGGCGGGCGTACGCCGATGATGGTGACGCTGATGGTCACCGTCTTCTGCGCGTTCCTCTACTCCTGGCCCATCCAGGCCCTGTTGCCCACCTATCTCAAGACGGACCTGGACTTCTCGCCCGGGACCGTCAGCGACATGCTGTTCTTCGCCGGGTTCGGCAACGTGGCCGGCTGTGTGCTGGTCGGCTTCCTCGGCGACCGGTGGGGCACTCAGCGCACCTATGTGGCCTCGCTGTGCGTGTCGATGCTCTTCGTGCTGCCGGTCTTCGCCATGGACAGCGGCCAGACGGTGTGGCTCGCGCTGCTGCTGTTCTTCCAGCAGATGTTCGCGCAGGGCATCTCCGGCCTGCTGCCGAAGCTGATCGGCGGCTACTTCCGCACCCCGGAACGCGCGGCCGGCCTCGGCTTCACCTACAACGTCGGCTCCCTCGGCGGCGCGGTGGCGCCCGTGCTGGGCGCCTCACTGGCGGGCGGACACAGCCTCGGCTCCTCCCTCGCCTGGCTGACGTTCTCCCTCACACTGGTGGTGATCGTGCTGATCGCCGTCAACGCGCCGCTGCGTGTCCAGCGGCTGCTCGGCGCCCGAGGGGCCGCGCCCGAGGTCGATCTGACCGAGGACCTCGCCGCCGACCCGTCCCAGCCCCTGCCCCGTACCGCGCCCCGGCACCACTAGGAGACACTGACGCGATGACCGGCCATCCGACATCCGGATCCGCCCTCCCGGACCGTACGGCACCGGGTGGGGTGATCCCGCCGCTGTGCACACCGCTGACCGAGGACCGCGAGCTGGACACCGCCTCCCTGGAGCGGCTGTGCGGCTTCCTGCTCGACGCCGGGGTCGACGGCCTCTTCGTCAACGGGTCGACCGGCGAACTCGCCTACCACACCGACGAGGTGCGGCTGGCGGCGCTGCGCGTCGTCAGCCGGGTGGCCGGCGGGTCCGTTCCCGTCCTCGCGGGCGCTGTCGACCTGACCACCAACCGGGTCGTCGCGCAGGCGCGTGCGGCGCGGGAGGCGGGCGCCGACGCCGTGGTGGCCACCGTGCCCTTCTACTCGCCCACCCACCCGGGGGAGATGGCCGACCACTTCCGCGCGGTGCGGGAAGCGGTCGATGTGCCGCTGTGGGCCTACGACATCCCCGGCAACGTACAGCGCAAGCTCCCCGCCCAGGTCGCTGCCGAACTCGCCGCCGACGGGGTGCTCGCCGGTCTCAAGGACAGCAGCGGCGACCTCGACGAGATGCGCACCCTCCTCTCGCTCACCGAGGCCAACGGCGCACGCGGCCGCGGCTTCACGGTGCTCACCGGCTCCGAGACGATGGCCGACACCGCACTCGTACTGGGCGCCGACGGCATCGTGCCCGGTCTCGGCAACATCGACCCGCACGGCTATCTGGCCCTCCACCGGGCAGTGCGGCGCGGTGACACCAAGGAGGCCGCCGCCGAACAGCTGCGGCTGCGGCGGCTGTTCGCTCTCACCCGGGTGGGCGACCCCGCCCGGCTGGGCACCTACTCGGCGGCCATCGGCGCCTTCAAGGAGGCCCTGCGCCACCGCGGCCTCATCGACTCGGCCACCACGCCGCTGCCGATGCGCCCCCTTGACGACGCGGAGCGCGCCGAGGTGGCCCGCCACCTCGCGCAGGCGGGTCTGGGTCCGGTGTGAGAACCGGCGGGTGGGCTACTGGGCCGCGTAGCCGCCGTCCACCAGGTGGTAGCTGCCCTGCACGAAGGAGGCGCGGTCCGAGAGGAGGAACGCCGTGACCTCCGCGACCTCGTCGGCGGTGCCCAGCCGGCCTTGCGGATGCAGTGAGACGAGCCGTTCGCGCATCGGGCTGTCCGTCTCGCGCAGCAGCGGGGTGTCGATGAAGCCGGGGCCGACGGCGTTGATCCGTACGCCTTTGTCGGCGTATTCGAGCGCCGCCGTCTTGGTCAGCCCGACGATGCCGTGTTTGGCGGCCACATAGGCGGGGCTGCCCGCGAAGCCGTTGGTGCCCAGGATGGAGGCCATGTTGACGATCGCGCCCCGGCCCGCCGCCGACATGACGGGAAGCTGGTACCGAAGCCCGTAGAAGACGCCGCTGAGGTTGGTGGCGATGATCCGGTCCCAGGCGGTGACCTCGTACTCGCCGGTGGGCATCGACGGCCCGTTCACCCCCGCGTTGTTCACCGCCAGGTCCAACGAGCCGAAGGTCTCGGTGGTGAACCGCACGGCTTCCCGTGCCGAGTCCGGCTCGGTCACATCGACGACCAGCGCCTCGGCACGCGCCCCCGCGGTCTCCAGTTCGCCTGCCGCGAGCTGGGCGCCGTCCTCGTCCCAGTCCGCGACGACCACACTGGCGCCCGCCCGGGCGAGCCGGCGGGCCACGGCCAGTCCGATACCGGAGGCGGCACCGGTGACCAGTGCGGCCCTGCCGTCGAACTCGCCGCTCATCCGTTGGACCTTCCGCTCGGTGTCCGCTCCCGGCCACTCTTCCCCCCGGCGCGGCGGGCCGCACCGCCACCGGTGTCATCCGGGTGAGTGCCGCGGCCGGGCTGCGGCCGTGCGCCGTACGGAGGGTTCCGGGTTGCGGGACGCCCGTGGTACGCGTGACATGGCGGTGACGGCACTGTCGCCGCCTCCCGACCGTCCGCCCGCCCGCCGCATCCGAGGACCCCGTATGACACCTCTGCAACTGCTCTCCCGACCGATGATCGGCGCCTTCTTCGTCAACGCGGGGGTGGGCACGCTGAGCAACCCCGAGCCCCCGGCCGGGATGGCGGCGCCGTTCCTGGACAAGCTGCGCGAGAAGGTCCCGCTGCCGGGCGACGATGTGACCCTCGTACGCGTGAACGCCGCGGTGCAGGTGGTGGCCGGAGCGCTGCTCACCACCGGGCGGGCCCCGCGGACCGCCGCGCTGGCGCTGGCCGCCTCGCTGCTGCCCACCACCTTGGCCGGGCACCCGTTCTGGGAGCAGGAGGACCCCGGCCAGCGCGCCGCCCAGCGCATTCAGTTCGGTAAGAACGCCGCCATCATGGGCGGGCTGCTGGCAGTCGTCAGCGACGCCAACCACCAGACGCGGGCCCATATGCTGCGGTCCCGCGCCAAGCGCCGCAAGGGCGGTCACTGCCCACTGCCCGTCCGGCATGCCGCCGGCGGCCGCAAGAAGGCCGACGCCCTGCGCGGGGCCTTCCCCAAGTAGCGCGCGCTCGGTGCTGCCGGCCCCCGGCCCCGGCCCGCTGCTGTGCCGGGGAGGAGGTCACGCCCTCGGCTGCCCGGCCGCCTCCAGCAGGCGCCGGGCGGCGTGGACCGAGTCGACCAGCGGGTGGAGGGCCAGCGCGCGCAGCGCCGCCTCGCGGGAGTGTTCGGCAGCGGCCTCGATGGTGCTGCGCTCGACGGCCTTGAGCTGCAGCATCAGGCCCAGCTGGTCCGGGGCGACCGGACCGGTCGCCAGCGGGCGGGCACCGCCCGCGTCGACCAGGCACGGCACCTCCACCACGGCGTCGGCGTCGATGCCGGGTACGGCTTGCCGGTTGCGGACGTTGAGGATCAGTGTGGTGCGCTCGTTGCGTGCGATGGCCCGCATCAGGGCCAGCGCCACCCGGTCGTAGCCGCCGCCGTCCAGGTCGCAGCTGTCGCGCTGCCAGCCGCCGGACGCCTCGCGGCTCTCGGCCATGTAGGTCTCCTCGCGCTCGCGGCGGGTGGCGTCCCACGCCTGGAAGGCGCTGCCCGTGCCCGCGCCGTCCGCCAGCTTGGCGTAGAAGCCCTCCTGCTGCCTGGCGAGGAACTCCCCGCGGGTGGCGTCCGCCTCGCGGATCGCGCTGAGCGCCTCGCGGTGGTGGTAGTAGTAGTGCAGATATTCGTTGGGCAGGGCGCCCAGGGCCCGCAGCCACTCGGCGCCGAAGAGCTTGCCCTCCTCGAACGACTCCAGCGCCGCCGCGTCGTCCAGCAGCGCGGGCATTCGGTCGGTGCCGTCCACCACGATGCGGCGCAGCCAGCCGAGATGGTTGAGGCCCACGTAGTCGTAGTCGGCGCGGTCGGGGTCGGCGCCGACGGCCCGCGCGGCGCGGCGGCACAGCCCGACGGGGGAGTCGCAGATGCCGATGACGCGGTCGCCCAGCACGCGGCTCATGGCCTCGGTGACCATGCCGGCCGGGTTGGTGAAGTTGATGACCCACGCCTGCGGGGCGAGCGCGGCGACCCGCTCGGCGATATGGGTGGCCACCGGCACGGTGCGCAGCCCGTAGAGCACCCCGCCGGCGCCGACG
Source organism: Streptomyces sp. B15 (assembly GCF_018070605.1). Classification (NCBI taxonomy): domain Bacteria; kingdom Bacillati; phylum Actinomycetota; class Actinomycetes; order Kitasatosporales; family Streptomycetaceae; genus Streptomyces; species Streptomyces sp. B15. The sequence continues at coordinate 48,734 of NZ_JAGPXJ010000018.1, read as the reverse complement.
GTCTCCTGGCCGAGCAGCCCCTCGGCCAGCGGGAGTTGCTCGTCCCGCACCCGTCCCGCCAGGCCGCCGACGCGGATGGCGCTGAAGACGAAGTCGGTACCGGCCAGCGCCTCGTCCAGGTCGGTGGTGGTGCGTACGGCGGGGGCCGGGCCGGGGCGCCGGGCCGCCTGCTCGGCGAGCACGGCGCTGATGGCGGCCAGCCGGCCGGGGTCGGTGTCGTGGAGGACGAGTTCGGTGCGGCGCCCGGTGGAGCCGGGGTCCTGGGCGTCGTCCAGCAGCGCACGGTGGACCAGGGGGACGCGGAAGCCGCCACCGCCGAGCACGGTGAGCCGCATGCCGTCGGCGCCGGTCGTACCGGTGGCGCCCGTCATTCCCGTCATAGCTGTACTACCTCCACATCGGCCTCGCGGAACGTGGCGAGGGTGGCCGGGTCGGACTCCTGGCCGGTGATCAGCATGTCGATGTCGGTGGCCTGGCAGACGCGGGCGCTGCCGGTGCCGGGGAACTTGCGCGCGGTGGCCAGCAGCACCGCCTGGCGGGCCGAGTTCAGCATGGCGCGTTTGACCGGCACCTCCACCTCGGTGGTGTCCAGCACCCGACCGTCGGCCAGCACTCCGCTGGTGCCCAGGAAGACCCGGTCGGCGTAGATCTCGGCCAGCGCCGCCCGGGTCAGCTGGCCGACCAGAGAGCGGTAGTTGCGCCGTACTTCGCCGCCGAGCAGTACGAGCGTCACCTCGGAGTCGGCGCGCAGCTCCTCGTAGACGGCGAGGTTGGAGGTGACAACGGTGATCTTGCGGCCGTGCAGCAGCCGCGCCAGCTGCAGGGTGGTGGTGCCGATGTCCAGCAGCACCGTCTCGCCGTTCCGGATCAGCTCGGCGGCACCGGCGGCGACGGCCTCCTTGGCCGGAAGGTCGTCCACCTCCTCCTCCGCGAAGGGGCGTTCGACCGGCTCGCGTGCGATGGCGCCGCCGTAGACCCTGCGCAGCCGTCCGGCCCCGGAGAGGTCGGACACGTCGCGCCGTGCGGTGGCCTCGCTGACCTGGAGCCGCCGGGCGATCTCGACGACCGGCAGCACTCCCTCCTCGCCGAGGATCCGCAGCAGCTTCTCGTGCCGGGTTTCACGCAACATGACCGGCAGCCTAGCGCGCTTGAGCGTCTTTGCGCGACTGTGACCGACCTCTTGCAATCCTGCCCGAGGAGGGTGCAAGGTATCGCTCAAATCAGTCACCGAATAGCTAAGTTCTGGCCATAGCTGAGAGGGGCGACGGCCTTGAGTACCACTGGGAGCGCCCTCCCCCAGGTCCCCGACTCCGCTCGCACAGGTGGGACCCCCACCGCGTCGAGAGGACACTGGATGGACCCGCTGGCCGCCCGCCGCTCGGACGGCGGCCCCGAGACCGATGTGTTCCTCACCGGGACCGTCTTCCTCGACATCGTCTTCACCGGCCTCGACCACGCCCCCGTGCGGGGCACCGAGACCTGGGCCCGCGGCATGGGGTCCAGCCCCGGCGGAGTGGCCAACATGGCGACCGCGTTGCGCAGGCTCGGGCTGCGCACCTCGCTCGCCGCCGCCTTCGGCGACGACATGTACGGCGACTACTGCTGGGAGGCGCTCTCCGGCAGCGAGGGCATCGACCTGGCACCCTCGCACCGGGCGAAGGGCTGGCACTCACCGGTCACCGTCTCCATGGCGTACGACGGCGAGCGCACCATGGTCAGCCACGGCCACGAGGCCCCCAAACCGTGCGTCAGCGTCGCCTCCCGGCCGCGCTCCCGGGCCTGCGTCACCTCGCTGTCCCCCGGCCGGGTGGGGGAGTGGGTACGGCAGGCGCACTCCGAAGGCAGCCTGATCTTCGCGGACACCGGCTGGGACGAGACCGGCGCCTGGGACCCGGAGACCCTGGCCGATCTCTCGCTGTGCCACGCCTTCCTGCCGAACGCCACCGAGGCCCTGCACTACACCCGTACCGACACCCCGGAGGCCGCCGTGCGGGCGCTGGCCGAACTGGTGCCCGTCGCGGTCGTGACCAAGGGGCCCGGCGGAGCGGTCGCCGTAGACGCCACCACCGGCGAGCACGCCGACGTGCCCGCGCTGGAGGTCGACGCGCTCGACCCCACCGGCGCCGGGGACGTGTTCATGGCCGGTTTCACCACCGGGACACTGGCCGGCTGGCCGCTCGCCGACCGGCTGGCCTTCGCCAACCTGACCGCGGCCCTGTCCGTACAGCACTTCGGCGGCTCCCTGTCGGCACCGGGGTGGAGCGAGGTGGCCGCCTGGTGGCAGTACGCGCGGCGGATCGGCGGTCAGAGCCGGGAAGTGATGCGCCGCTACGGCTTTCTGGACGATCTGCTTCCCGGTGCCGCCGGCGACTGGCCACTGCTGCGTGCCACCCCCACCATCGGTTTCCGCTCGTGAGGGCGCGTGCGCCCCGCAGGGGCGCGGGGCTGTGCTCGTTCATGCGGCTCCGCCGCGTGGGCGCGCCGAGCAGAAACGGACCCGCAGCCTGCGACGTGCAGCCAGGGGCAGCCCCTTCCCAGCATCAAGGAGGCGTACGACCATGAAAGCGCACCGGCACCACAAGAGAGGGCGCTCGTGCATCGTGCTGGGCGCTCTGCTGCTGGCGGCAGCCTGCGTACCCGGGACGGACGGTTCGGGCGCCGCGGGCGCGGGCGGCGCCGCGGTGACCGGGGTACCGGACCCCGGCAAGGCCGGCAAGGTCACCCTCACGGTGTGGGACCAGCAGACCCGCGGTGGCGCCAACGCCCAGGTCGAGCGCCTCAACAAGGAGTTCGAGAAGAAGTACCCGAACGTCACCGTCAAGCGCGTGGCGCGCAGCTTCAACGACCTGAAGAAGACCCTCAAACTGGCCCTGAGCGGCGACAACCCGCCGGATGTCGTCCAGGCCAACCAGGGCTACTCCGACATGGTGGCCTTCGCCCGCGCCGGGATGCTCACCCCGCTGGACAGCTATGCGGGCCTGTACGAGTGGAACACCCGCTTCCCGCAGACCCTGCTCAACCTCAACCGGGTCTCCGCCGACGGCAAGCGGTTCGGCACCGGCCGGCTCTACGGGATCTCGCAGGAAGGGGAGTACATCGGCGTCTACTACAACAAGAAGGTCCTGCGGAAGGCCGGTGTCGAGCCCCCGAAGACCTGGCAGGACCTGACCGGCGCACTGCCCAAGCTGAAGAAGGCCGGACAGCTGCCCGTGCAGTTCGGCAATCTCGACAAGTACCCCGCCATCCATACCTTCGGTGTGCTCCAGGGCCAGGCGGCGGGCAGCGCCGAGCCGGTCCGCGAGACGGTCTTCGGCCGCGGCAAGGGCTTCGACACCGACGCCACCCGCGAGGCGGCCCGCACCCTCGCCGACTGGGCGAAGAAGGGCTACTTCCCCAAGGGTGCCAACGGCAAGGGCTACGACGACGCCGCCAAGCAGTTCGCCGACGGCAAGGGGGCCTTCCTGATCACCGGCACCTGGCAACTCGCCGACCTGCGCAAGCCGATGGGAGACGACCTCGGCTTCATGCCACCACCCCCGGCAGCCGGGCAGCAGCCCGTCACCACCGGCGGCGAGGGGCTGCCCTGGTCCATCACCTCGAAGTCCGACCACCCCGAAGTCGCCGCCGCCTACCTGGACTTCCTCACCGACGCACACGCCTCGAAGGTGATGACCGAGGAGGGGGTGCTGCCCGTCGTGCCCGGGGAGGCCGCCCGCGAGCTCGACCCGGACACCGCAGGCGGCCAGATGTTCGCCGGCTGGCAGAAGCTCAACGCCGCCGACGGACTGGTGCCCTACCTCGACTACACCACCCCGACCTTCTACGACACGCTCTCCGCCGACCTCCAGGGCGTCCTCAGCGGCGACCTGGACCCCGACGGCCTCGCCGAGCGGATGCAGAAGGAGTACGCGAAGTTCCGCGCCCAGCAGCGTGCCGAGAACGAGGACGCGAAATGAGCACGGGTGCGGCCACCGGAACGGACCCGGGTGCGACCGCGGAGGCGGAGGCGAGCGCCCGGCGCGGACCCACCGCACTGCGCCGGTTCACCGCCCGCTACCGGCGGCAGGCGCCCGGCGAGCCCCGCGCCGTGGGCTATCTGTACGTCCTGCCCGCACTGGCCGTCTTCGGGGTGTTCCTGCTGTGGCCGCTGGGCCAGACGGCCTGGCTGTCGCTGCTGCACTGGGACGGGCTGACCCGTGCCACCTGGGCCGGCACCGACAACTACCGGGACCTGCTCACCGACCCCGAGCTGCGCGCCCCCTTCGCACACGCCGCGGTGCTGCTGCTCTTCTACGCCGTACTGCCGGTGGCCATCGGGCTGCTGCTCACCGCGGCGCTGACCCGCTTCCGCATCCGCGGCATGACCTTCTTCCGCACCGTGCTGTTCCTGCCGCAGGTGCTGGCCATGGTCGTCGTGGGCGTCGCCTGGCGTGCGGTGCTCGCCCCCGACGGGCTGCTGAACGACACCCTGCGCACCCTGGGGATGGGCGGGCTGACCCGGTCCTGGCTGGGCGACCACACCTGGGCGCTGCCCGCCGTGGGCTCCATCGGCACCTGGGTCGAGACGGGCCTGTGCCTGGTGCTCTTCCTGGCCGGCGCGCAGCGCATCCCACGGGAGTTGTACGAGGCGGCCCGCATCGACGGAGCGGGCCCGGTACGGGAGTTCTTCACCGTCACCCTTCCGGGACTGCGTGCCGAGATCGCCGTCGCGCTCACGCTCACCCTGGTGGCCGCGCTGCGCAACTTCGACCTGATCTACATCACCACCAGCGGCGGCCCGGGCAACGCCACCTCCGTACCCGCCTACGAGGTCTACCGCCGCGCCTTCGAGACCGGTGAGGTCGGCTCGGCCTCGGCCATGGGCATCACCCTCACCGCCGTCATCTTCGCGCTGACCATGGTGGTCACCAGGCTCGTGGAGGGCCGGAGACGATGAACACAACCCGCACCGAACGCGGCGTCACCTACGGCATCCTCTGCCTGTTCGCACTGATCGCCCTGACCCCCGTCGCCGGAATCCTGTCCACCGCGCTGGCCGACCAGGACTCGCTGGACACCGGGTTCGCCCTGCCCAAGAGCCTCAACTGGGGCAACTTCGCCGACGCCTGGACCCGCGGCCACTTCGGTACCTATCTGGTCAGCTCCGTGCTGGTGGCCGTCGCCGTGGTGGCCGCCACCACGGTGCTGGCCACACTGGCCGCCTACGCCTTCGGCACCATGCGCTTCCCCGGCTCCAACTGGCTGTTCTATCTGTTCGTCCTGGGGCTCACCCTGCCGCAGGAAGCGGTGATCGTCCCCCTCTACTTCGACCTGCGGCACTGGGGCCTCACCAACACCTACTGGGGGCTGATCCTCCCGCAGACCGCGCAATCCCTCGCCTTCGGCGTCTTCTGGATGCGGACGTACTTCCGCAACACCCCGCGCTCCCTGCTGGAGGCCGCCCGTATCGACGGCGCCACCCACTTCTCGACGCTCACCCGCATCCTGCTGCCCATGGGGCGGCCCGCCTTCTCCACCCTGACCGTCATCGTGTTCATGTGGACGTGGAACGAGTTCCTGATGGCGCTGGTGATGGTGAGCGACGAGGCACACCGTACGGTGCCGCTCGGCCTCGCCTTCTTCCAAGGACAGCACTCCTCGGACACCGCGCTGCTGGCCGCGGCCGCGACACTGATCGCGCTGCCCGTCGTCCTCGTCTATCTGCTGCTGCAACGCCGCTTCATCCAGGGCATGCTGACGGGCTCCGCGAAGGAGTGAACCGGTGAGGGGGTGCCCCTGTCGGTAGTTCGCGGGCTGCTGCGCCGCTGTGGCTGGTCGCGCAGCTCCCCGCGCCCCTGAAGGGGCACCCTCTTGCGCTCGGCGCGGGGTACGGAAGCGGTCCCGGACGAGGCTAGTCCGCCTGGGGTTCGAGGACGAGACGGTGCGCGGTCTCCTGCTCCACACGGGAGCGGGAGTAGACGAGAGGGAAGGCGCCGTCGGCGGCCCACGCCTCGTAGAGGTCGGCGTAGTGCGGGGAGCGGGGGTCGCCGGACTGGCCGGGGGAGTTCATCGCGAGGGAGTTGTCCCAGGCGCCGACGTCCACCACCATCCGGAAGCTCGCCCCGGCGTTCTGCCGGAAGTCCGGCAGATAAGCGGCGGCCCCCACGGTGTCGCCGCTGCCGCCGCGTGGCAGCGGTGCGAGGGCACACCAGTCGGGCGCCTCCGACACGCCCTGGTGGGCCAGGAGCGGGGCCACCGGGTGGCGCGGGTCGGCCCGGTGCAGGGCACCCCAGGACCAGGAGTCCGGGTCCGCGCCGAGCAGTTCCTCGACCGCGGCCACCGCCGCACCGAGGCTCCTCAGCAGCAACCCACGGCGCTCGCCGTCCCGATCGGGGGCGGACAGCAGCCGCAACTCCACCCGCGGGTCGCCCGAGTCGCTCTCCATGGGCAGCACCCGTGCCAGTGCCTCCTCCAGCCGCGCCGCCGGCACCGGCCCGCGCAGCGCCCGCCGCAGCAGTGCGGGGCGCAGGTGCCGCCGGAACCACACCTCGAACAGGGCGGCCGCGGCCGAGTCGGCGCGCAGGGTGCCGTCCCAGCCGCGCAGCAGCCCGAGCCCGGTACGTTCGCGGGGGTCGGTGCTCTCCAGCTCTGCGAGGAGCGGCAGGACCTGTCGCGCGGGCAGGCTGACGTAGTCGGTCTGCAGCCGGACACAGTCCTGGGCGCTCCAGTCGTCCCGGGCCGCGAGGGCCTGGGCACACCGGCGGTGGCGGAAGGGCGCGTACCAGTCGTGGGTGACGGGCCGCTCGGCGTGCGGGTAGTCCGGCGGCAGATTGAGCTGGTTGGCGGTGGCGAACCAGCCCTCCGCCGGGTCGCGTACGCTCGGCAGCTCGTCGGCCGTCAGGAAGCCGTCCCACTCGTAGCGTCCGTCGCCGGGCACCGGAAGGGTGCCGTCCCAGCCGCGCCGCCGTGGTACGCGCCCGGCCGGAAGCCAGCCGATGGTGCCGTCGGGCGCCGCGTAGACCTGGTTCTCACCCGGCGCGCCCCAGCGGCGCATCGCCGCGGTGAACGCGTCCGGGCTCTCGGCGCCCATATAGCTCGCGCTGCCCAGATACGGTGCCATCCCGGGCCCCAGCCAGGCGGCACGCACCGCGAACGCGGCCTGCTTGTCCGGGCATTCGCGGATCACGGGCCCGTGCCGGGTGTACCGCAGCCGGGTCCGTACCGGCTCGGCGTCCTTGACCGGGATCTCCTCGGTCACGCACGTCATCGGCTCCCAGCCGTCCCGGTAGGCGTAGCGGTGCGGGTCCCGGGGGCAGGTGCGGTAGACGTACAGGTCCTCCTGGTCGATCGGGAAAATGGTCAGCCCGAAGGCGATACGGCCGTTGTGCCCGATGGAGATGCCCGGCAGCGCCGGTTCACCGGCGCCGATCACATCCAGTCCCGGAGCGGACAGGTGGGCGAGATAGCGCAGCGCGGGCAGGGTGATGGCCCGGTGCGGGTCGTTGGCCAGCAACGGCCGGCCGGTGGCGGTGCGGGAGGGCGCCAGCACCCAGTTGTTGCTGCCGTCCAGCCCCTGCCGGGGCGGGGCCTGGAGCGCCCAGGGCGCAGTGGTGGCCAGGTCGTAGACGCGGAGCACATCGTCCGGGATGACGTCCAGGTCCAGGCCCTCCGGGACGCGGAGTTCGTGGCCCTCCGGCCCGCGGGCCTTCCGCAGCTCCTCGACCTCGGGGCCGAAGTCGCGGAGCGTGCGGGCGCGGGCCACCTCGTCGCGGAGGTTGTAGAAGAGGCCGTGGGTGCGGATGCGGGCCAGATCGCTGTGGTGCCAGTAGGCGGGCGCATGGCCGAGGGCCGTGAACTCGGGCGGGAGAAGGCCCGCCCCGCTCCCGGCGTCGTCGCGCGCCAGCGCCACATAGGCGTTGATCCCCGCGACGAAGGAGCGCGCCATCTCCTCCGTTCCCGGACCGTAGGCCGCCCACTCCTCGGCCATGTCGCCCCGGTAGAGGAACAGCCGGGCCGCCCGGTCGTGCTCGACGTACCGCTCGCCGAACACCTCCGACAGCAGCCCCAGCCCCCGCCGCCGCCACAGATCGAGCTGGAAGAGCCGCTCACGGGCCGCGTTGAAGCCCTGGGCGAGGAAGAGGTCGGTGCGGGAGGCGGCGTACAGGTGGGGCACGCCCCAGCGGTCCACCAGGATCTCCACGGGCTCCGCCAGCCCGGGGACCTCGAAACGGGTCATGGTCACACCGACTCCTCCTCGGGGTTTCACACGGGTTCCTGCTGGTGGCTCACACCGATTCCCCCGCCGGGGACGGACTCCGCCGCGCGGCTGCCGGTGCCGGGCCGGGGGCGGGCGGCCGGGCGTAGGTGACGGCGGCGGCCACCAGCAGATTGGCCGCCAGCCCCAGGAGTCCGCCGTTGACCCCGTGCCACGGGTCGTTGTCCGTCCACCACAGCAGCAGTACCACCCCGAGCCCCACCAGCATGCCGGCGACTCCCGCCGCGGCGGTCAGCCGGCGCCAGAACAGCGAGAGCAGGGCGAGCGGCACGAGCTGCGCCAGTCCCTCGTAGGAGAGGACGGACAGCTGCACCAGGGTGTTGGGGTAGAAGAGGCTGCCCAGCAGCGCGACGAGCCCGGCCAGGAAGCACACCAGTTGGGAGAGCCGCTTGATGCGCACGTCCGCGGTACTCCCCGGCTCGCCTTCGGGCTCGCCGGCCGCGCGGGCCCGGTGGAGGCGGCTGCGCGGGTCGGAGCCGTTGCCGCCGCCGAGCAGGGTACGGCCGCACAGTGTGCCGATCGCCAGCATGAACACGCTCATCGGCACGATGGCCGACAGCGCGCCCGCCACACCGATCACCGCGACGAGAGGCGCCGGCAGCGAGTCGGTCACCAGCCGGAACAGCGCCAGATCCGGGTTGCCCAGCGTGGGCAGCGCGAACAGCGCGACCGCGCCGACCATCATCGGGATGAACAGCAGCAGTTGGTACCAGGGCAGCAGCAGGGCGTTGCGGCGCAGCGCGTTCGGGCTCTTGGCGCTGAGGTAACCGGCGACGGTGGTGGGGAAGATGGAGATGGTCACGGCGTTGAGCAGCAGTGTGGAGACGAACCAGGTGCCGTTCAGCCCGCCCGACTCATGGCCCGGGAAGGTCAGCCACTCCGGCTTCTCCTGCACCATCCGCGTCATGAAGTCCCCGTACCCGTCGAGGTAGTGCAGCGGCACCCACACCGCGAGGAAGACCACCGCCACGATGACCAGCACGTCCTTGAGCACGCTCACCCATGCCGAGCCGCGCAGCCCGGAGACGAGGATGAACGCCTCCGCGACGACGAAGGAGATCACGGCGGCGACATGCAGATCGACGTTGCCGTACGTCATCGCGTTCACCACCACCCCCATGCCCTGGATCTGCACCTGCACGTAGGGAACGATGAAAACGGTCGCCGTGACCGCCACCAATATGCCCACCGGGCGGGAGCGGAAGCGGTGTTCGGCCATATCGGCTATGGACAGCAACCGGTGGCGGCTCGCATACGTCCACAGCGCGGGGCCGACCACGTAGGCCACCGCGAAGCCGGTCGTCAGATAGGCGACGAGGTAGAGGATCGGCACGCCGTAGGAGTACGACCAGCCGGCCGTTCCGAGGAACGAGAAGCTGGTGTAGGTCTCACCCGCCATCAGCAGCCAGATGAACAGCACGCCCAGGCCCCGGCTGGAGACCGACCACTCGGCCATGCCCTTGTCCCGCCCGCGGGCGCTGAGCACGCCGATGAGCAGGGTCGCCACCATCGCGAGACCGAAGATCGTCGTGGCGATCGCCGCCGATCCACTCATCGCGGGCCTCCAGTGGTGGGCTCGTCGACCGGCAGCGGCTCCACGGCTCCGTCCCGGAAGGCCGGGTCGAGCCTGGAGACCAGCCAGATCACCAGCGGGCTGACGACGGTCGCTGCGACGATCCAGAACAGCAGGAAGGGCAGGCCGAGAACGCGGGGTTCGATACGGTTGGCGACCAGCGGGGCCGCACAGTAGAGGACGGCGGGGACGAGGAGGAGCCACAGCGCCGGGCGCTTGGCTCGCACGCGGGGGAGCCCGTCGAGGGGGCCCTCTCCCTGTTGGTGCTGCGGGGACATCGTGGGGTGCTCCTTGGGGTGGGGGAGAGGCGGTTAACACGCGGGGGTCACACGGCCGGGTCGTAGCGCCCGTCGACGGCTGTCCAGCCGCCGTCGACGGTCAGCACGCTGCCGGTCACGAAGGTGGAGGCGTCGGAGAGCAGATAGACGACGGCACCCGCGATCTCGTCGGCACGGGCCCACCGCCGCAGCGCGGACGCCTGCGCGTAGGCGTCGTACCACTCCGCGTCCGCGGCGATCTGGTCGGTCAGCGGTGTACGCACCACGCCGGGCGCCACGGCGTTGAACCGCACCCCCTGCGGCCCCCACTCGGCGGCGGCGGTCCGCAGCAGCTGGACGAGGCCCGCCTTGGAGGCGGCGTAGACGCCCTGGCCCGGCTCCACCTGGAAGGCGCGCATGGAGGCGAGGGAGACGACCGAGCCCCGCCCGCGTTCGGCCATGGCCCCGGCGCAGGCCCGGATCAGCGAGAAGTGCGCCCGCAGGTTGAGTGCCACCACCCGCTCGAACTCCGCCACGGTGTAGTCCGCGATCCGCTTGCGTACGTTGACGCCGACCGTCACCGCGAGCCCGTCCAGCGGGCCCCACTCGGCGGCGGCGCGGGTCACCGCCTCCTCGTCCAGCACGTCGAGCGGGTACGGGCGGGCGCCGGGGCCCGCCAGCCGTGCGGTCTCCCGGGCGCCGGCCTCGTCCCGGTCGGCCACCATGACCTGTGCGCCGTGCGCCACCAGTGCGCGTACCGCCTCCCGGCCGATGCCGCTCGCGCCGCCGACCACGGCCACCCGTCGCCCGTCGAGCCGGAAGAGCCGGCCGTAGTCCATCTCGCCGCCGCCTCCGGGTTGCTCGCTCACGGCTTGATCACCGCCATCTTCGTCACCGTCAACTCCTCGATCGCGAACCGCGGGCCCTCCCGGCCGATGCCGGAGTCCTTGACGCCGCCGTAGGGGGCGATGTCGCAGCGGTAGCCGGGCACTTCGTTGATCACCACGCCGCCGACCTCCAACTCCTCCAGCGCGCGGAACGCGACGTCGAGGCGGTGGGTGAAGACCGCCGCGTGCAGCCCGTAGCGGCTCGCGTTCACCGCGGCGAAGGCGGCGTCCAGATCGGGCACCGACCGCAGACACACGACGGGCCCGAAGACTTCCTCGTCCCAGGCGGGCTGACCGTCCGGCACCTCGGCCAGCAGCGCCGGTGTCAGACAGCGGCCCACCCGTTCGCCGCCCGCGACCAGCCGGGCGCCCGCCGCGCGGGCCCGCGTGAGCCATTCCAGCACCCGCTCGGTGGCCGCCTCGTCGATGAGCGCCGCCACACGGGTGCTCTCCACCCGCGGGTCGCCCACCGGCACCGACGCCAGCCGGGCGGCGATCCGCCGCTCCAGTTCGGCGGCGACCGGCTGCTCGGCGACGACCCGCTGGACGGCGATGCACGCCTGCCCCGAGGCGTAGTAGCCGCCGCGCACCACCGCGTCGGCTGCGGCGTCGAGATCGGCGTCGGCCGCGACGACCAGCGCGGCGTTGGAACCCAGCTCCAGCACCACCTTGCGGGGCGCCGCGTCCTTGGCGATGCGGTGGCCGACAGCGGCCGAGCCGGTGAACGAGACCGCGGCGACCGCCTCGTGCGTGGTGAGCGTACGGCCCACCTCCACATCGCCGGTCACCAGCTGGACCGCGCCCGCCGGGGCACCCCGGGCGACGAGCTGTTCGCGCACCAGAGCGACCAGCCACAGCGTCGCCAGCGGGGTCGCGGGCGCCGGTTTGACGATGACCGGGCAGCCGGCCGCGAGGGCGGGTGCGATCTTGTGGGTGGCCAGCATCATCGGATAGTTGAATCCGGCGATCCCGACGACCACCCCGACCGGCCGCCGCGTCCAGAAGCCGGTCATGCCGTCGCCGGACGGCAGCCCGTCCAGCGGGACCGTCTCACCGTGGATGTGCGCCACCTCGTCGGCCGCGGCCCGCCAGGTGGCGACCGCGCGCACCACCTCCGTACGGCAGTCGACGCGCGGCTTTCCCGTCTCCAGGACGAGCAGTTCCTCCATCCGGGCCGCCACGCTCTCCAGCGCGTCGGCCACGCCGGCCAGTACGGCGCGCCGGGTACGGGTGGGCAGCGCCCCGACCGTGCGGCGCAGTGCCGCGGCGTGCTCGACGGCCCGCCGGGCGAGCTCCGGGTCACCGACCGGAGCCCGTGCCACGGGACTTCCGTCGTACGGGAAGGTCACGAGCTGGTGCTCCGGTGCCGCCGGCCAGCTCTCGCCGACCGGAAGCCCCTCGGGGAACTCCTCGCTCCGCCACAGGTTCACGCCGCCCCGCCTTTCCGGCCCGCGGTGAGGAAGTGGTGGGCTGCCGCCGCGTACACGCGTGCGTACTCGCCGATCTCGCGCACCTCCACGTACTCGTCCTTCTGGTGTGCGATCCACTTGCCGCCCGGGCCGTAGACGACGGTGGGCAGTCCGGCGTCCCGGGTGAGGATCGTGCCGTCCGTGGTGCCGGGCACCGCGCCGAACGCGGGTGCGCTGCCGTGCACCTGGGTGTGCGCGGCGACCAGCCCCCGCACGACCGGGTGGTCCTCGGGCATCTCGATGGCGGGCCGGTCGTCGACCACGGTGAGGTCCACGGTCACGCCGAAGGCGTCCGCGGCCCGCTCGGCCGTCGTCCGCACCCGCTCGGTCAGCTCGGCGTGGTCGGTACCGGGGATCGTCCGTACGTCGATACCGACGACTCCGTGCGCGGGGATGACATTGAGCTGGTCGGGGTCGCCGCCCAGCAGCACGGTCGGGGTGACCGTCACCGAACCGGCATGCGGATGGCTGCCGAACCGCGCGGTGGCCCACTCCTGCACCTCGTCCAGGGCCTCCACGATCCTGGCTCCCGCCGCGATCGGGCTGCGCCCCTCCTGGGGCATCGCCCCGTGCGCCATCACCCCCGTCAGATCGAGGCGCAGCCGGATGCCGCCGCGCGCCGAGGTGCACACCTCGTACCCCTCCGGCTCGCAGACGATGACACCGTCCACCTCCCCCGCCAGCGGGGAGGCCGCGAACGCCTTGGCGCCCAGCATCATGCCTTCCTCGTCGGCCATGACGCCGAGCACCACCCGGCCCGGGAAGGGGCCCGCCTGCTGGAGCGCCCGCACCCCGTGGATCATCGCCGCCACGCCGGACTTCATGTCGGCGGTGCCGCGGCCCCACATCCTGCCGTCGCGGATCTCGGCGCCGTACGGGTCCACGCTCCAGTCCGCGGGATCGCCTTCGGTCACCACGTCGGTATGGCCCTCGAACATCAGCGTGGGCCCCGGGCCCCCACCGCCCTCGACGACCGCGACCACGTTCGGGCGGCCCGGGGCCACTTCCGTGACGGTGTGCTCCCAGCCGAAGCGGATGAACAGGTCCGAGACCAGCTCGGCGGCCGGCCTCTCCACCGCTTCGGCGCCCTCGGAGTTGACGGTGCGCAGCCGCACCAGTTGCTGGGTGAAGGCGATGGCCGCCTCGGTGTCGAGCAGGGAATCCCACGGCTGTGCGCCGGGACCGGAATGCATGGAACCTCCAAGTCCCTGTCCCAGCCGCCGGGCGATCGGTTCGGGCCAGGCGACTGGTCAGACCAGTTGATCGTCCGTACTCTGCTGGGGGGCTGCCGCCCCGGTCAAGGGGTCAGCACAGGATCACCACACCAGAAAGGGTGCCGATGTCGGCCGAGTCTGCTGGTCAGATCGGATTCCAGCCGGTACGCCCGGTGCGCGCCTACCAGCGTGTCGCCGAGCAGATCGAGGAGCGCATCCTGGGCGGCCAGTTGCCGCCCGGCTCCCGGCTGCCCGCCGAGCGGGAACTGGTGCGCCAGTTCGACGTGGGCCGCTCGACCATCCGCGAGGCCCTGCGGGTCCTGCAGTCCTCCGGACTCATCCGCTCCCGGCCCGGCGACCCGCTGGGCGCCGAGGTGCTGGGTGTCTCGCCCGACACCCTCAGCCACGCACTCGGCCGCCTCGCCCGCTCCCATCTGTCCTCGCTGTCCGAACTGATCCAGTTCCGGATGGTCCTGGACGCGGAGAGCTACCGGCTGGCCGCCCGGCTGCACACCGAGGAGGACCTGCGTCGGCTGACGGAGCTGGCCGACCGGATGGAGGAGTACCTCCCGCACGACCCGCACGCCTTCAGCGAGGCGGACGCCCAGTTCCACCGCGTCGTCGCCGAGGCCAGCGGCAACGCGCTGCTCGCACTGTGCGCGCGGGCGGTCCATGACGCGGTCGTGGACGCCATCGAGGGCAAGCTGGTCCGCGCGAAGCGGGCCGGTGACGCGAGTGACTGGATGCGGCGCTCGGTCACCCACCACCGCGACGTCCTCGCCGCTCTGCGGGATGCGGACGGTGCTCGTGCGGCGCGGCTGGGGCGGGAGGCACTGTTCGAGCACTACGCCCCGCACGTCCCGGCGCCGGACCGGGAGCGGCTCCGGGCGGCGCTGGACTGATCCGCGACCGCCTCCGGGGAGGGGCTGCCCCTTGCTGTGCGTTGCAGGCTGCGGGTGTGTTGTGGTTGTGGGGGCACCTCCCGGACGGAGTCTGGGGGAGCGGTTCCCCGCGCCCCTGACGGGGCACGTCTCCTGCTGCGCTTGCCCGTTGTTACGCGGTGAGCTCGCGGAGGTCCTCCAGCGTGCCCGCGCTCGCGTCGGCCAGCCAGGGGGCCGGGGTCGGCCCTCCCGTGTAGCCGAGCACCGGCATGTGCGCGGCGCGGGCGGCCCGGACGCCTGCCGGACTGTCCTCGATCACCAGACACTCCCCGGGCGGCACACCGCAGGCGGCGGCCGCGTGCAGGAACAGATCGGGCGCCGGCTTGCCCCGGTGCACATCGTCCGCGCTGAAGACGCGGCCCGCGAAGCGCTCCCACAGGCCGGTGGCGGTCAGCGAGTGGCGGATGCGCGGATGGCTGCCGCTGCTGGCGACGCAGTACGGGAGGGAGCGGGCGTCCAGCGCGTCCAGCAGTTCGACGACGCCCGGCATGGTGCGCGGGGCCGCGTCGAACGCGGCGGCGACCCGGGAGCGGTACTCCACGAGCCAGCTGTCGGGCACCGGCGCCGTGGCGTGTGCCCGCACCTGTGCCAGCAGATACGGTTCGGAGGTGCCCAGGAACTTCTCCAGCACCTCGGCCGGGGTCAGCGGCCACCCCGCCTCGGTCGCCATCTCGGCGACGACCTTCGGCCCGATCCGCTCCGTGTCGACCAGCACCCCGTCGCAGTCGAAGACGACCAGCCGCGCTGCCGCGAGAGCCCGGGCGGCGGGGGAGAGGTGGGGCGCAGTGTCCATACGCCCCACCCCATCACGCCCTTGCGGCCGGGCTCAGCCCGGGTCGGCGAGCCGGTCGGTGACCCAGGTGTGGAAGTCCCCGATGTGGTGCTCGCTGGGCACCAGGACCCCGCCCTCCCGGTAGGCGCGGGAGGCCATGGCCGGCTGGGTGCGTTCGCAGGCGTCGAAGTCCTGCACGTTGACCCGGTGGAAGAGCTCCACCGAGTGCGAGACATCCGCACCCGCCGCGATCACCTCCGGCGCGTACAGCCAGTCGCACTCGACCACCGTGCGGTCGGCGGCCAGGGGGAACATCCGGTGCACGATCACATGGTCCGGCACCAGGTTCACGAACACCTGCGGCCGGATGGTGATGGCGTAGTAGCGGCGGTCGTGGGTGTCAGGGACGCCCGGCAGTCGGTCGAAGCCCGCGCTGCCGTCCACCGTGAACCCCTCGGCCTCGGCGGCGAACTGCGGCCCGTGCCCCACGTAGTACTGGGCGGCGAACCCGTCCGCGAACTCCGGGAGCACCTCGGTCAGTTCGGGGTGGATGGTGGCGCAGTGGTAGCACTCCATGAAGTTCTCGATGATGAGCTTCCAGTTGGCCGCCACGTCGTAGGTGTGCCGTCGGCCCAGCGCCAGCGACTCGATCGCGTAGTGCCCGATCACGTCGTTGCCACCCAGCCGTTCGGCGACGTCCCCCATCACCGACTCCTCGAACGAGGGCGGTTCGGCGGACAGGCACACCCACGCGTAGCCCAGCCACTCGCGCAGCCGCACCGTGTGGAGCCCGTACGCGGCGCGGTCCACGTCCGGCATCCGGGTCAGATTGGGGGCGGCCGTCAGCTTGCCGTCCAGGTCGTAGGTCCACGCGTGGTACGGGCACTGCAGGCTGCGCCGCACCTCGCCCGCCTGCTCGGTGCACAGCCGGGCGCCCCGGTGCCGGCACACGTTGAGGAAGGCCCGCAGCTCGCCGCGCCGGTTGCGGGTGACCAGCACGCTCTCCCGGCCCACTTGAACGGTGCGGTAGGCACCGGGCTTGTCGAGGTCGGCCGAGCGGACCGCGCAGAACCACTCGGCCTCGAAGATGCGCTCCTGCTCGCGCCGGAAGTTCTCCGGATCGGTGTAGCGGTCTCCTGGCAGGGTCGCCAGCAGACTGCCGACAGCGGTCGTCATGTCGTGATGTCTCCCTCGAAAGTGGCGAACTGGCTGTGTGGGGCCTTACATACAGGTGACGGCCCTGCGGGGGTGTGACATTGCGGGCCTCCTGCGTGGCCCCTGCCCCCGCCCACCCGCCCCCTGGGACGGGGAGCGGGCGGGCAGGAGGGGACGATGGCCGGAGGGGTTCGGGACGTGCGCCCCCAGGGCCAGGGAAAGGGGGTGGGGGATCAGCGGCGGATCCGGGCCATCTCCGGGTCGAACAGGGGCTCCGCCGCGACCGTCGCCGCGATCTTCTCACCGAAGTACTCGACGGCGACCGAGGTACCCGGCGTGGCGGCTCCGGCCGGCACCCATGCGTAGGCGACGCACCGCCCCACGCTGTAGCCGTACGAAGCGCTGGTCACATAGCCGGCGACGACCCCGTCGACGTGGACGGGCTCGCTGCCCATGACGACCGCCGCGGGATCGTCGAGGGTCAGGCACACCAGCTTCCGCGTGGGAGCGGCGCGCGCGGCCAGCGCGTCCCGCCCGACGAAGTCGCCCTTGGCGGGGCGGACGGCGAAGCCGACACCGGCCTCCTCGGGGGTGTGCTCGGTCGTCATGTCGGCGCCCCAGGCGCGGTACCCCTTCTCCAGCCGGAGGCTGTTGAAGGCGCTGCGGCCCGCGGCGATGACGCCGAGCCGCTGCCCGGCCTCCCAGAGGGTGTCCCACAGCCGCAGCCCGACGTCGGCGTCGGTGTACAGCTCCCAGCCCAGCTCGCCGACGTAGCTGACCCGCAGCGCGGTGACCGGCACATGGCCCACGTACGTCTCGCGTGCCTTGAAGTAGCCGAACGCCTCGTGCGAGAAGTCGGCGGGGGTGAGCGGCTGCACCAGCTCCCGGGCCAGCGGGCCCCACACCCCGATGCAGCAGGTGCCGGAGGTGATGTCCCGCACCTGGACGCCCTCGGGCGCGTGCCGGGCGAGCCAGTCCAGGTCGGCGGGGGAGTTAGCGCCCAGCTGCCAGCGGTCGGGGCCCAGCCGGGCCGCGGTCAGGTCGCTGCGGATGCCGCCGTCCTCGTTCAGCAGCAGCGTGTAGGTGACCGACCCCGTCCTCTTCTTGAGGTTGTTGCTCGTCATCCGCTGGAGGAAGTCGAGCGAGCCGGGACCGGTGACCTCCAGCCGCCGCAGCGGCGTCATGTCGTACAGCGCGACCTTCTCGCGCGTCAGCTTCGCCTCCGCGGCGGCGATCGGCGACCAGTACCGGGCCGACCAGCTGTCGCGCTCGGGCAGCTGAAGGCCGAGCCGTTCCACGAGCGGCGCGTTCGCCTCGTACCAGTGGGGCCGCTCCCAGCCGCCCGACTCCAGGAAGCAGGCGCCCAGCTCCTGCTGCCGGGGGTGGAACGGGCTGGTGCGCAGGGGGCGGCCGGTGCCGGGCGGCTGGAGCGGGTGGATCACGTCGTACACCTCGACGAAGCTGCGTTCGCCCCGCTCGTGGACGTACGCGGGGGAGCGCTGGGACTTCTCGAAGCGGTGCGGATCGCACTCGTGGACGTCGACCGTGGTGCGGCCGTCGGTCATCAGCTCGGCCACGGCCCGGGCGGCACCCGCCGAGTGCGTGACCCAGACGGCCTCGGCGAGCCAGAAGCCGCGCACCCGGTCCGACTCCCCCAGCAGCGGCATCCCGTCGGGGGTGAAGGAGAAGACACCGTTGAAGCCCTCCTCGACACGGGAGTCGGCCAGAGCGGGCAGCAGCCGCCCGGTCTCCGCCCAGCTGGGCGCGAAGTCGTCCTCGGTGAAGGGCAGCGAGGAGGGCATCTCGGGGGCCTGGTCGTAGGGCAGGACCGCGTACGGGTCGACGGGCAGCGGGCGGTGTGCGTAGGTGCCGATACCGATCCTCCCCCAGCCTTCGGCCGGGAGGTGCCCCCGGGGGCCGTCCGCCGGGTCGAGGTGTTCGCGGTAGTACAGGTCGTGGTCCTGGTGGCGGAGGAGCGGACGTACGGCCTCGGCACCGGGGTCCCCGGACCCCTCGCCGGCCAGTCGCGGCAGCGGGGCCGTCCGGGCGTACTGGTGGGCGAGCGGCAGCAGCGGAACGTCCACCCCGGCCATGGCGCCGACGACCGGCCCCCAGAACCCGGCGGCGGAGACCACGTGGTCGGCCGGGAAGGTGCCCCGGTCGGTGACGACACCGGTGACCCTGCCGCCCGCACGTTCGATGCCGGTGACCGTGTGCCGGTCCAAGAAGCGCGCCCCGCGCCGCGAGGCACGCTCGATCTGCGCCTGACAGGCGTCGACGGCCCGGGCCAGCCCGTCACCGGGGGTGTGGAATCCGCCGAGCACGGCGTCCGGGTCGAGCATCGGGAAGAGCTCGGCACACCGCGTGGGGCCGACGAGTTCGCCCTCGACGCCCCAGGCGGCCGCGAGCCCGGCCTTGCGGTGCAGATCCAGCCACCGCGCCTCGGTCGTGGCCACCTCCAGCCCGCCCACCGGCAGGAAGCACGGGCGTCCGGCCCAGCGCAGCGAGCTGAACTTCTCGACGGTGTAGCGCGCGTACTCGGTCAGCGTCCTGGAGGGGCTGGTACGGAAGACGAGGCCGGGCGCGTGCGAGGTGGAGCCGCCGGGGGATGCCAGCGGCCCCTGTTCGAGGACGGTGACGTCGCGCCAGCCGCGCGCTGTCAGTTCGTCGGCCAGCGAGCAGCCGACGATCCCGGCACCGACGATGACGACGCGCTCGCTCCGCGACTCGGCCGGCGCGGGAGGGGGAGCGTCCACCGTGTCGTTTGGTTCGCTTCTCCGTTCGCGCGGCTGTGGTGCGGGTTGGTTGTTGGTCTGCGGCCCGGCTGCCGCGCGCACGTCGCTCACAGGACCACCACCGATCGCAGCACCTTGCCGCGCTGCATCCGCTCGAAGGCGGCCTCGACCTCGTCCAGCGCTATCGTCTCGGTGACGAAGGCGCCCAGGTCGAGCTTGCCGCTGAGATAGAGGTCGATCAGCACGGGGAAGTCCCTGCTGGGCAGGCAGTCCCCGTACCAGGACGACTTGAGGGCGCCGCCCCGGGAGAAGAGCTCCTGGAACGGGAGCTCGATGGTCACATCCGGTGCCGGGACCCCGGCCTGGACGAGCACGCCCGCCAGGTCCCGCATGGCGAAGCCCTGAAGATAGGTCTCCG
The DNA here is from genome assembly GCF_018070605.1 of Streptomyces sp. B15. Lineage (NCBI taxonomy): Bacteria > Bacillati > Actinomycetota > Actinomycetes > Kitasatosporales > Streptomycetaceae > Streptomyces > Streptomyces sp. B15. The sequence continues at coordinate 29,059 of NZ_JAGPXJ010000018.1, read as the reverse complement.
GACGGCCGACGGCCTCGATGACGACGTCCGCGCCGTGGCCGTCGGTCAGTCGGCGCACGGCCTCGACCGGGTCGGTGCCGCGCGAGTTGACGCTGTGGGTGGCACCGAACTGGGTGGCCACGTCCAGCTTGTTGTCGTCGATGTCGACGGCGACGACCCGGCGGGCCCCGGCCAGCGAGGCCGCCGCGATGGCCGCGTTGCCGACACCGCCGCAGCCGATGACGGCGACGGTGTCCCCGTAGGAGACCCCTCCGGTGTGCACGGCCGCACCCCAGCCGGCCATCACGCCGCAGCCGATGAGTCCGGCCGCCTCGGGACGCGCGGCCGGGTCGACCTTGACGGCCTGGCCCGCGTCCACCAGCGTCTTGTCGGCGAAGGCGCCGATGCCGAGGGCTGGGGTCAGCGGGGTTCCGTCCAGCAGCGTCATCGGCTGCCGGGCGTTGCGCGAGTCGAAGCAGTACCAGGGCCGCCCCTTATGGCAGGAGCGGCAGCTTCCGCACGGTGCGCGCCAGGCGAGTACGACGAAGTCGCCGGGGCGCAGATCGGTGACGCCGGGGCCCGTCTGTTCGACGATGCCCGCGGCCTCGTGGCCCAGCAGGAAGGGGAAGCCGTCGACGCTGCCGCTGACGGCGCCTTCCCGGTAGTGCAGATCGGTGTGGCAGACACCGCATGCCTGGATGGAGACGAGGACCTCGCCCGGCCCGGGGTCCGGTACCAGGATCGTCTGCACCTCGGCCGGGGCATCCTTCTTCATCGCGATGACAGCGCGGACCTCGTGTGGCATTCCCAGACCTCACAGTTGTTGCGTAGTGCACGACTGGTTGCGCTATGGGAGACATAGTGAGAACGCCGAACCTTGCCCGTCAAGAGATGTGGATCAGTGGTTCATGACGGGACGTCAGAACAACGCGCTGCGGGCCCGGCCGGTGCCGGACCCGCAGTTATGGGAGGTCGGGGCGCTGCCAGTGCTGACGCCCCATCAGAAATTTGTACTTCTCGACGGTCCGCGTGCCGATGTCCCGGACGGTCAGTAGGCGTAGCCCATCCGGCGCGAGAGGTCCTGTGCGGCAGCCATCGTGCGCTTGGCCACCTCCTGGAGCCGCTCGTCCTCCAGCCGGTAGGACGGCCCGGAGACGCTGATCGCGCCGATGACCTTGCCGTCGTGGGCGCGCACCGGGGCCGCCACCGCGTGCAGACCGAGCTCCAGTTCGTCCCGTGCCACCGCGAAACCGGTCTTGACCACCGACTTCAGCTCCGTCCGCAGCTCCGCCGGGGAGATCACCGTCGACTCCGTCAGTCGCGGCAGCTTCCGCGACAAAACGCTCTCCTGCACGGATTTGGGCTGGTGCGCCAGCAGCGCCTTGCCGCTGGAGGTGGCGTGCAGCGGGGTGCGCCTGCCCAGCCAGTTCTGCGCGGTGACCGAGGACGAGCCGCGCGCCTGCATGATGTTGACGGCGGCGTCGTCGTCCAGCACCGCGATGTTCGCCGTCTCCCCGGCGTCCTCGGCCAGCTCGCGGCAGACGGGCGCGCCCTCCTGCGAGATGTCCAGCCGGGAGGCCGCGGCTCCGGCCAGCCTCAGTACGCCCGGACCCAGGTAGTACTTGCCGCGGCCCTGCTCCTGGGACACCAGTCCCCTGGCTTCCAGGACGCCCAGCAGCCGGAACGCTGTCGACTTGTGGACGCCCAGTTCTTCGGCGATCTCCGTGACTCCCGCATCTCCGTGCCGGGCCAGGATCTCCAGCACGCTCACCGCGCGATCGACCGACTGGACCGAAGCAGCCGCGCCTCTGGACTGCCTGCCCGTCCCTGTGTCCTCCGATTTTTCACTCATCTGCTCAACGTCACCGCCTGCTGGCCTGGTTGTGGTTCCTGGTTGCTGGTGCGCGGCCGCGCGCCGTTCTCCCCGGAGGTCGTCGGCGAGTGCTTGACGTGAAGCCTCCCCGCTTGGATTCTGTTGCGCATCACGCTCCATCGTGCGCGATACGGAACTCGGATAGTAGCGAAGTGTCTCCCCGCACCTTCCCGGTCAGCCGGCACCAGGGCCGGCCGGCCGTGCTCACCCGAATGTGCTCGCGAGGTGAATCACAGTGATACCTGTCTGCCGCATTGAGGACCTGCCCGCCGGTGAGTCCGTCCGTCTCGACCTCGAACCTCCCATCGCCGTCTTCAACGCCGACGGCGAGCTCTACGCAATCGACGACACCTGCACCCACCAGGACGCGTCCCTGTCGGAAGGCTGGCTCGAGGGCTGTCTGGTCGAATGCCCGCTGCACGCCGCTTCATTCGACCTGCGCACCGGCCGTCCCACCTGCCTCCCGGCCCGCAAGGCCGTGCGTACCCATCCAGTGAGCGTGCTGGACGGCACCGTGTGGGTACACATCGAGTCCGCCCAGCCCGCACAGACACCGCACACCGCCGCAGCCGGACAAGGGAGCGCCGCATGAAAACCATCACCGTGATCGGCGCCTCCCTGGCCGGGCTGCACGCCGCGCTGGCGCTCCGCTCGGAGGGCTACGACGGCAGGCTGGTGATGATAGGGGAGGAGCACCATCGCCCCTACGACCGCCCGCCCCTCTCCAAGGAATTCCTCACCGGCGCGCTGACCGCCGAACGGCTCTCCCTCGCCGACGCGGAGGAGATCGCCGAACTGGACGCGGACTGGCTGCTGGGCACCCGCGCCGAAGGCCTCGATCCACCCTCCCGCACCGTCACGCTCACGGACGGCCGCAGGCTGTCCACCGACGGCGTCGTCCTGGCCACCGGAGCGGTGCCCCGCACCCTGCCCGGCGAGCCGCTGGCGGGGGTGCACACGCTCCGCACCCTGGACGACGCCGCCGCGCTCCGCGAGGAGCTGAGCCGGGGGCAGGTGCGGGTGGTGGTGATCGGCGCCGGCTTCATCGGGGCCGAGGTCGCCTCCTCCTGCGCCACGCTCGGCCACAGCGTCACCGTCGTCGAGGCCGCCGCGCAGCCGCTGCTGCCCCAACTCGGCGCCCGTATGGCCGCCTTCTGCGCCGACCTGCACACCGACCACGGTGTCACCCTGCTCACCGGCACCGGCGTGCGGGCACTGCACCCGGACGGCCGCCGGTCGGCCCGGGGGGACGGCGCCGGCGGCGAGCAGCAGCGGGTCGGCTGGGTGGAACTGGCCGACGGCCGCTCTCTCCCCGCCGACGTGGTCGTCGTCGGTATCGGCGTACGGCCCGCGACCGACTGGCTGGAGGGCTCCGGCATCCCGCTGGACGACGGGGTGGTCTGCGACGCGGGCGGTGTCACCCCGGTGCCGGGCGTGGTGGCGGTCGGCGATGTCGCCCGCGCTGCCGGGCACCGGGCCGAGCACTGGACCAGCGCCATGGAGGCCCCGACCGTCGCGGTGCGCAATCTGCTGGCCGGGACGACGGTCGAGACGTACACGGCGCTGCCGTACTTCTGGTCCGACCAGTACGGCATCCGGCTCCAGCTCGCGGGAAGCCGGGCCGGGGCCGACACCGTACGGCTGGTGGAGGGCTCGCCCGAGGACCGCAGCTTCCTCGCCGTCTACGAACGCGACGACGGCACCCCGACCGCGGTCCTCGCCGCCAACCGCCCCCGCCCCTTCATGCGGGCCCGGCGCGAGCTGGCCCGTGCCGGGATGGCGGCGGTCTGACCGCTGCGGGGCTCCCCCTCCCCCTCCCCCTCCCCCTCCTTCTCCGGGGAGGGGGAGCCCCTTGTCGCGCGGCCCTCCGCGGGGTGGGCACGGAGGAGGGGGTCAATTGCCGGCGGTGGCGGCCTGCTTCTCGCTGGGCCGGACGATGACGAAGCCGTCCCCGTCCAGTCTGAGCTGCACCGCCTCGCCGGAACCGCCCCGGATCATCGAGCCGAAGCTCTGCGAGCGGTGCAGCGAGGTGTGCAGCTGGGCACTCCAGCCCACCACCGCGTCGGTGTCCACGAACACCGGTGCCTGCTGCGACACCGGAATGACGATCGGCGTGCCCTCACAGATGACCGCGAGCCTGCCCTGGCCCGAGAAGACGCTGTTGAACAGCCCGCCGCCGGCCATCCCCGCGCCCTTGACGATGCCGATCTCGTAGTGCAGCCCGGCGTCGAAGCACAGGACGTTGCGGCCGTTGACGGTGAGCGAGTCGCCGGGAGCTATGTCGATGATGAAGCAGTTCTCCGCCTCGTGCGCGAACCACGCCTCGCCCTGACCGCTGACCGACATCAGCGCCAGCCCCTCGCCGGTGACCTGCCGCTTGAGGAAGTTGCCGACCCCCTGCCCCTTCTTCTCGAACTGAAGGTTCCCCCGGAAGGCGACCATCGACCCCTGCCGCGCGTAGCACTCCCCGTTCACGGTGTACTTCACGCACTTTTCGTTCTGCAGCTCCATCCCCGGCGTGGGGCTGGGCTGCGCCATGTTCTTCGTAGCGAAGAGCTCACTCTGCATGGCGCCTATGTTCCCCCAGAATGCGCCGCTCCAGCCAGACGCCTTTCCTCCGGCCGCCACGATCTGCCCGTGTGCTGCGACGCTATTTGAGGGTTTCCCTGCCCCGCACCGTCGTGCACCGGCTCTGTTCCGCTCACAAGTCCCCAAAAGGAGTTCAATGAAACGATGGAAGGTGCCAGGGGGCGCAGGGCCTCCGGGGCAGCTGCCCCATGGCATGGGAAGAGGGAGAAACGAGACATGAAGTTCGTGCTCGAGGTCGACACCAGCGACATGCGCGGCGAAGGGGAAGCCGCGGCAGAGCTGGGACGCGTCCTGCGGTACTGGGGCGGCAATCTGCGCCACTATGCGCTGGAGCCCGGCGACGGCTCGGTCATCTACGACTCGCAGTACCGTGAGGTCGGCAACTGGCGCATCACCGCGTCGTCGTGACCGGCGCGGGCGGCCCGGCGGCCGGGGAGCGGAGAGGAGAAGCGATGGCGACCACGGGCGCCGACCCGCAGCGGATCGGCCGGGAACTCGACGGTGCCGTCGTCACCGTCGACCCCACGCTGCCATCGGCGGTGCGCGAGGAGGTCGAGGAGATCACCGGCCGCCCGATGGGCGCCGGCACCGGGCCCCGGGTGCATGTGGGGCCCGGGTTGCCCCGACTCGCCGCCGGTGAGCGGCTGTTGTGGATGCACAGCACCAACGCCGGAGTCGACGCACTGCTCCGGGCCCACTCGCCGTGGCCGCCCGAGGCCCTGCTGACCCGCACGGTCGGACGGATGGGGGAGCGGATCGGCCAGTACGTCCTGGCCTGGGCGCTGGCCGAACTGCAGGAGATCCCCGGCTTCCTGCGCCAGCAGGAGGCGCGCACCTGGAACCGGCTGCCCACCGAACTGGCCGACGGCACCCTGGCCGTCGTCTTCGGCACCGGCAGCATCGGTGCGGGGATCGGCGCCGCCCTGCGGCGCTGCGGCATCCGCACGGTGGGAGTGGCCCGTACCCCGCGCCCCGCACCCGGTTTCGACTCGGTGCTCGCGCTCGGCGACCCGGCCGGTCCCCACGGCCCTTCCGCCGAGCTGAGCGCCGCCCTGGGCGCGGCACGCTGGGTCGTCGACGCGCTGCCGCTCACTCCCGGTACGGCCGACCTCTTCGGCCCCGAGCTGTTCGGGGCGATGGCCGGGGCGACGTTCTTCAACGTCGGCCGCGGCGCGACCGTCCGCACCGAGGCGCTTGCCGAGGCCCTGGAGCGAGGCCGGCTGGCGCACGCGGTCCTGGACGTGCTGCCGAAGGAGCCCGCCCCGCCCACCTCCCCGGCCTGGGACCTGCCCCGCACCACCTTGACCTCCCACTCCGCCGGCCCGACGACCGTCGCCGACATCACCGCCGACTTCCGCACCGCTTGGCAAGCCCTCCGCGCGGGCCGGCTCCCCGCCCTCACCGTCCACACCGCGGCGGGCTACTGATCCGTGCCCGCCCGCGGCCTGCCGGCCCGCGGCCCGTCACGGCTGTAAACCCGCCCCGACCTCCGCAGGCCCCGCCGCCCCTCGTCAGGCTCCCGCACCCAGCCGCTGGATGCGGCGGGAGAGCCGGGCATGGGCGGTGAGCATGTCCGTGGTGCCGGCCAGGGCGAGGGCGCCGTCCTCCACCACGGGGCGGCCCTGGACGAGGGTGTGGCGGGGGCGTACGGGCCCGCAGCGCAGCCACGCCTCGACCAGGTCGGTATGGGCGCCGGCGAAGGCGAACCGGTCCAGCTCCCATACGACGACATCGGCCGGGGCTCCCGGGCGCAGCCGGCCCAGCTCGTCGCCCCGGCCCAGACAGGCGGCGGCGTCCACGGTGGCGGCCCGGAGGATGTCGCGGGCGGTCGCCGCCGCCGCGCCGCCGCGCTCCCTGGCGGCGGCGAGGGCGGTGCGCGCCTCCAGCCACAGCGAGGCGTGGTCGGTGGAGGCCGAGCCGTCGCAGCCCAGCCCGACGGTGACGCCGGCGGCGCGGAGGCCGGGGAGGCTCGCTGCCCCGGCGCCCAGCATCATGGTGGAGCCGGGGCAGTGGGCGACGCCCGTGCCCCAGCGCGCCAGCCGGGCCCGCTCGTCCTCCCGGGAGAAGACCAGATGGGCCACCCACGCCCGCTCGCTGCCCCAGCCGACGTGCTCGAACTGGTCCACAGGGCGCCGTCCGAACGTCTCCAGGCAGTACTGCTCCTCGCCCCGGTCCTCGGCCAGATGGGTGTGCAGCCGCACATCCAGGCGCTCGGCCAGCCGCGCGGTCTCCACCATGAGCCGCTCGGTGACGGCGGCCTGGGTGGCGGGCGCGAGAGCGATACGCAGCATCGAGCCGGGCGCCGGGTCGTGGTAGGCGGCGACGAGGCGTTCGCTGTCGCCGAGGATCTCCTCGGCGCTCTCCACCAGCGCGTCCGGCGCCGGCCCGCCGTCCCGTTCGGACAGGTCGAGGGCCCCGCGTGCCGGGTGGAAGCGCAACCCCACCTGGCGTGCGGCGCGGATCTGGGCGTCGATCAGGCGGGGCCGCGGGTGGGCGTGGAGCATGTCCGCCGTGGTGGTGCAGCCGCCCAGTGCCAACTCGGCGAGCCCCACCCAGGTGGACACCTCCACCGCCTCCTCGTCCAACGCCGTCCACAGCGGACAGAGGGTGCGCAGCCAGTCGAACAGCTCGTAGCGGGTGGCCGGGGCGTAGGCCCGGGTGAGGTTCTGGAAGATGTGGTGGTGGGTGTTGATCAGCCCGGGCGTGACCAGGGCGTCGCGTGCGGGCGGCCGCCGGCTCGTCCCCGGCCCGGCCGACCCCCGTCACGGTGCCGTCCGCGAGGGCGACCCAGCCGCCCGGGATCTCCTCCCCGTCCATGGTGACGACCAGTTCGGCGTCACGTATCAGCGTGTCGTTCACCGGCAACTCCTCACGGTCCGGGCCGGGAGCCCTCCCGGCCCCCGCCCGGGTGGGCCGAACGGACAGAGTCATGCGTACGGCGGCGGATGGAGGGGAACTCGCGCACAGTCCGCCCTTACGGCACGAGAGAGGGGGCGTCATGCACTGCTACGACTGCAACCGGGAGGGCACCGAGACTCCCGCGGTCGCGGTCTGTGTCGATTGCGGTGCCGCAGTGTGCCCGCGCCATCTGCACAGCGAGTCCGAGCCCGTGCGTGAGTCGATGAGCACCGGACGGGTCTGGTCGTCCGGCGAGGGGCGCCGGATGGTCTGTCTCGTCTGCCACGGCTCGACCCGGATGGGGGACGGGCACGGCGGCTGACGCCCCGTCGCCCGCCGTGCCTTCGGCCCTGTCGCGCGTCCCTCCTCGGGGCCCCCGTCGCCTCAGGAGAGGGCCCGGCGTACCGCGGTGGCGGCCACGGCGGTCGCCGCCGCGGTGCCCAGCGCGGCGAGCAGTCCGTGGTGGTGCGAGGCCCACAGCTGGTAGCTGCGCGAGGACGCCTCGTCGTCGAACTCGCCGTGTGCGCCGTAGTCGCGGTGTGCGTCCGCGGGCTTCCACAGGTTGTCCGGCTGGGTGGGGGAGCGTTCGTGGTCGGTCTGCTGACCCTGGATGCCGGTCCTGGCCAGATAGCGGTCGAGCAGACCGGGCGCGAACTTGTCGCCCAGCAGGGTGGCGACCGTCGAGCCGCCGACCCAGTGCTCCCTGCGCTCCGGGTGGTCGGCCGCGTACAGGATGCCCCGCGCGGCCACTTCGGGCTGGTAGACCGGTGCGACCGGGCGGGGGTTGCGCGGCAGCCGGGACTTGACCCAGGTGAACTGCGGGGTGTTCAGCCCCGGCAGCTGCACCATCGTGACCCGCACACCGCTCTTGTCGTGCAGCAGCTCGCAGCGCAGCGACTCGTGGAAGCCCTGGATGGCGTGTTTGGCCGCGCAGTACGCCGCCTGGAGCGGCACACCGCGGTAGGCGAGCGCCGAGCCGACCTGCACGATGGTCCCCGCGTCGCGCGGTTCCATATGGCGCAGCGCTGCCAGCGTCCCGTGGACGAAGCCGAGGTAGGTCACCTCGGTCGCCCTGCGGAACTCCTCGGCCTTCACCTCGGTGACGGGTGCGAAGACGGTGGAGAACGCGGTGTTCACCCAGACCGAGACGGGGCCCAGTTCCCGCTCGACGCGGTCCGCGGCCGCGTCCACCGCCGCGTGGTCGCTGACGTCGACATCGAGTGGCAGTGCCGTACCGCCCGCGTCCCGGACCTCGTCCGCGGCGCGGGCCAACCCTTCCTCCCCGCGCGCGAGCAGTGCCACCGCGGCACCGCGTGCCCCGAAGGCGCGGGCCGTGGCACGGCCCACCCCGCCGCTGGCGCCGGTGACCACGACGACCTGGCCGTCCGCTCCCGCGCGCCCGGGCTGCTGCTGGCTCATCCCACACCTCCGCTGTCTGTGTGTCTGCTCCGGGTACGGCGCCGGGGTGCGCCGTCGGATGCGTGCGAACGGGCCGGGTACCCGGTGCCGGGCCCGGTCACCTCCGGCCGCGGCGATTTCCCCGTACGGCGTCAGGGGCCACGCAGGCGGAACAGACCGCCGTCCGGGTCGCGGACCGTGGCGACCCGGCCGTGCGCGGAGTGCTCGACGGGCGAGACGACCGTGCCGCCCGTCTTCTCCACGGCGGCGAGTGCCGCGTCGATGTCGGCCGCGCGGAAATGCACGTCCCAGCGGGTGCGTACCTGGGGGTCGGGCGCGGCCTCGACACCGCCTCCGCGCAGTCCCGCCACGGTCTCACCGTCCACGAGGATGTGCACCTCGTCGTTCTGCTCCTCGTAGCTGACCCCGTGGCTCGGGTTCTTCGTCCAGTCGAGCACCGCGCCGTAGAACAGCGCCGCCGCGAAGGCGTCGCCGGTGCGCAGCTCCAGCCAGGCGGGCGCGTGCCCCGCGCCGACCGCCCAGCCCCGCGGCAGCTCTCCCTGCCACATGCCGAACGCCGCGCCGGAGGGGTCGGCGGCCATGGCGGCACGGCCGTCGCCCACGCGCAGCGGGCCGACGGCGACGGTGGCGCCGCGCTCGCGGACGCGTTCACACGCGAGGTCGGCGTTGTCGACGGCGAAGAACACGGTCCAGCGGACGGGCAGCTGCCAGGAGACGGCGGCCTCGTTGAAACCCGCCACCGGTTCGCCTTCCCTGGTGGCCGTGCGGAATCCGGTGCCGAGCGAGCTGTCGGTGAAGGACCAGCCCAGCACGGCGCTGTAGAACTCCTCGGTGGCCCGCCGGTCGCGGACGGTGAGACTGACCCAGCATGGCACCCCGGGTACGGAATCCATCACGTCACATCAAGCCTCCTGCGTTTTCCTTTCGCGCTTGATCGTTCGATTCTTTTCCGTCCCTGCGCGCCGGGGTGCCCACCGCCTGCGAAGACGAAACGAGAGTGAACGAGCAGGGAAGATGTGCAGTTTTGTGAGTTTTGTGACTTCTGGGGAGGGTACTGGGTGGAATGCGCCGATCCCGGGCCGAGGCCGGGGTCCCTTCGGCGCGTTCCCGCACCGTCGAGCGCCGCCGCGCGCCACCGAGGAGTCGTCATGATGGCCCACCCCGACACCCTGCGAGAGCTGCTCAACCGCTACGAGGCACTCCGTGCCCGGCCCGGCCACCGGCAGGAGTTGGACGACGTCTCGTACACGCTCTGCGTCTCCACGGGTACGCGGGACGTGCGGGACGCGGTACGCGTGGCCCGGGCCCATATAGCGGGGGTCTACGCGGCCTGAGCTCCGGCACCCTCGGCGCCGCCTCCCGCCGGCCGGCCGGGCCACCGGAGGCCCGCGCGGGCTTCGTGCGGCCCCGGCTGCGAACGGGACCGGTTGCGGACCGGGCGCCAGGTGCTCACCAGGGCCGCCGCGAGCAGCAACTCGGCGAAGTCACCGCCGTAGTACATCAACTCGGCCCCGCCCCTCACCTCGGTGACCGGGGCGGGGATGTCGATGAGGAAGCCCCCGTACATCAGCTGCGAGAGCACCGCGTGCCCGGCGATGGCGAACCCCAGCAGCACCAGCCGGGCCGGTACACCCGGCCGGGCCGGGGCAGGATCGGGCCCGGCCACCACCCATGCGAACAAGCAGCCGGACGCCAGGAAGTGGACGTGCAGCAGCCAGTGCCCGGCGGGGTGCGCCATGGCCGCCCCGTACAAGGGCGTGCAGTAGAGCGCCGCGAGCGAGCCGGTGTTCAGCAGCAGCGCCGCCACCGGGTGGGTCACCCCGCGCACCAACGGCGAGTGCAGCAGCGCCGTGAGCCGCCGTGCGCGGGCCGCGGGCAGCGCCCGCAGCAGTAGGGTGACGGGCGCCCCCAGCACCAGCGCGGGGGGCGCGTACATGCCCACCAGCAGGTGCTGTGCCATATGGCCGCGGAAATCGTGGTGCGCCCACGGGGCGAGCGGTGGCGACAGCGCGAGAACCAGCACTCCGCATCCGGCGACGAAGCTCGCCGTCCGCCGGGTGCTCCAGCCTCGCTGCGGACTGCGGCGCCGCACATGGCGCACCAGCAGCAGATAGCCGACCGCGGGCAGCACGGCGACCAGCCCCGGCAGCGCGACGGCCACCGCCGACGGGTGCGCGTCGGCGCCGGTCACAGCGACCGCCCCGACATCCGGGCACCCCGCGGTGCCTCCGGATCGAGGGTGCGGCCACTGCGCTGGAGGAGGTGTCCGCCCGCCAGCAGCAGGGCACCGAGGACGAGGAAGCCGATGTCCCACCACAGCTGGTACGGGCCGCCGTGCACATGGTGGATGCCCAGGATCTGGTGGTCGAGCAGGCCCTCCACCAGATTGAAGAGCCCCCAGCCCGCCAGGACCCAGCCCCACAGCACCCGGGAGGCCCACACCCGGCGGCGGCCGTGGGTGACCCGCGCGTAGAGGATCGCCAGCCCGAGCAGGACGGCCAGCCAGCACACGGTGTGGAAGATGCCGTCCCACACGGTGTTCATCTCCAGCCCGGAGACCGTGTGCGGCGAGTAGTACTTCACCCCGATCCGGTCGTCGTTGGTGCTGCTCAGCATGTGGTGCCACTGCAGGAGCTGGTGCAGCAGGATGCCGTCGACGAAGCCGCCCAGCCCCACCCCCAGCACGATCCCCGGCAGCCGCAGGCTCTCGGGAGCCGGTCGGGCCGCGCCGCCCGTCAACGCCATCGCTCGCTCCGTCCCTCGTTCGACCCGCTGACCGTCCGTGCACGGTGTGCGCACCATGGCTCCGGTTTCCCGTGGCGGGTCGGGTCACGCAGGCTTTCCGCCGACCGGCCCAGCGTTTTCCCCGGGGGTGGCTGGGAACCCCGGAGTCCGAGCGATCACAGGCGGCAGACGGCCGCCTGGTCGCGGACGAGCGACCGACTGTCGCGGACGCGACCGACGCGATCGACGTGGAACCGCGAACGACGCGAACACGCCGGACCGAACGACGTGAACGACGTGAACGACGTGAACGACGTGAACGACGTGAACGAGGTGAGCGCAGTGCCGGAGCCCGGCAGCAAGAGCTACGACAAGCACCGCGCGCGGCGCCGCAAGGATCTGGAGAAGAGCGGCGCGGCAGATGCGCAGGAGGCGAACGAAGAGGCCAAGCGCGAGATGGAGCGCGACCCGAACTGGCGTCCCTCCGGGCCGCGCACGGAGCGCGGCCGGGGTCCCAAGGGAGAGCGCCCCGAGTCCGAGTCCGGGGGCTGAGGGCCAAGGCCGCAGCCGCCTGCTGCTCCCTTACGCCCCCTCCTGCCCCCTCTGCCTCTTTCCCCCTCCCCCCGAGGAACCGGGCCGACTCCTCGGCGGAGTCGGCCTTCGGTCCGCCAGGTGCCCGGCACTTTGCGAGAGTGTTCTCCATGGGTGAGAACAAGCAGCGCATGCTGGCGGGGGAGTGGTACCTCCCCGACGACGACGAACTGCTCGCGGACACCGAGCGGCGGGCGGCGCTGTGCGCGGCCTACAACGCCGCCGAGACCGCGCCGGGCGACGAACGGCGCAAGATCCTGGAGCAGTTGATCGGGGAACTGGGCGAGGACGTCCGTATCCGCCCGCCGTTCCGCTGCGACTACGGCAGCTACATAACGATCGGTGCCGGGACGTTCATCAACTTCGGTGCCGTCTTCCTGGACGCCGCACCCATCACCATCGGCCGGTATGCGCAGATCGGCCCCAACGTGCAGCTGCTGACCCCGGCGCACGAGTTGGACGCCGAACGGCGGCGCGCGGGCTGGGAGAAGGGCCTGCCCATCACCATCGGCGACAACGTGTGGCTCGGCGGCGGAGTGATCGTCTGCCCGGGCGTCACCATCGGCTCCGACACGGTCGTCGGCGCCGGAGCCGTTGTCACCAAGGATCTGCCCGCGGGCGTGCTCGCCGTGGGCAACCCCGCGCGCGTGGTGCGGGAACTCGGGTCCGGGGCCCCGGCCTGGGACGCCCGGACAGAAGTCGGCTAGCCCCGGCGCCAGGAGTCGTCGGGCAGGTGCGAGCCTGCCTGCGGCCCCATCCGCAGCATGCCGCCGTCCACCGCCCAGGAGGCGCCGGTGACGTACGTGGAATCGTCGCCGGCCAGGAAGGCGATGACGGAGGCGACCTCCCTGGCGTCCCCGGGCCGCCGCAGCGGCACGCCGGGCCGGGACGCGGCACGTACGTCCTCGTCCTCCTGGCCCGTCATGGGGGTGGCGATCTCGCCCGGTGCGACGGCGTTGACGCGGATGCCGTGCTCGGCCAGTTCCAGCGCCATGACCTGGGTGAGCAGCCCGAGGCCGCCCTTGGCGGCGCAGTACGGACCGGCACCGACCCGCGGCTGATGCTCGTGCACGCTGGTGACGTTCACGACGGTCCCGCCGTCCCCCTGCTCGGCCATCCGGCGCGCGGCGCGCTGGGAGCACAGGAACGGCCCCAGCAGATCGATGTCGAGCACGTCCCGGACGGTGGGGTAGTCCAGTTCGAGGAAGGGGGTGCGGGTGCCGGTGCCGGCGTTGTTGACGAGCACGTCGACACGTCCCAACTCGTCGGCGAGCTCGTCCACCACGTCCGCGGCCTCCGGCAGCCGCGTCAGATCAAGGTGCCGGACCGCCGCCCGCCGCCCGGTCTCCTGTACCAGCGCAGCGGTCTGCTGCGCCCCTTCCCGGTCGGTGTGCCAGGTGATGCCGATGTCCAGACCGTCCTGGGCCAGCCGTACCGCCGTCGCCCGTCCGATGCCCGAGTCCGAGCCGGTGATGACCGCGACCCGGTGTCCGCCGCTCTGCGTGGACACGCCGACCTCCTCCACCGTTGAGGACCGCCCTGCGTTGCTGACGACCGTCCAGCCGGGTCACCTCGGGGACGGGTGAGTAAACAGGGAACCGAGGGGTACGCCGGGCCATCGGGCAGCCCCGTCGGCAACCGTGGCGCGTCCGGATGTGCGACCCGCACCGGCGGCGCGCATGCTGGAAGGGGCCCTGTGTTGGCACTGCTCACGTGAGGAGAAGCACCATGCAGCACGACGAGTTCATCGGTCAGGTACAGGCGCGGGCCCACCTCGACAGCCGGGGCGCGGCCGAGGCGGGGACGCGCGCCACGCTGGAGACACTGGCCGAACGCATCCCGGCTTCGCTCGCCGACAACCTGGCCGCGCAACTGCCGACCGAGCTGGGAGAGCATCTGCGCCGCGTCGAGTACGCCCCGGACGTGCCGCAGACCGGAGTGCGGATGACGCGCCAGGAGTTCTTCGGCCGCGTGGCGCAGCGCGCCGGAGCCGACCCCCCGAAGGCCGTCCACGAGGCCCGCACCGTGGTCGAGCTCCTGGAGGAGGCCACCCAGGGTTCGGTGACCGAGCACATCCGGCAGTCCCTGGACGAGGAGCTCGCCTCCATTCTCTTCTCCGGCAGCACCGGTACGGCCGGCTCCCACTGAACCGGCCGACCGGCTCGCGCAAGGCAGCGATCGGAGCGAAAGGCAGCGATCGGACATGGCCCACACCAACGTCGAAGAAGTCCTGGCCGCGCTCGACGACGTCGACTTCCCGGCGGACAAGGACGAGTTGCTCGAGGCGGCGTCGTCCTCCGGAGCGTCCGCCGAAGTCCGTACGGCGCTGCGTGGCATCCCGCCGGACGAGTACGCCAACCGTCAGGAAGTGGCCCGCTCGGTACGCGTCGACCCCGACTCCGACCTCGACCACAGCGCGGCCCAGCACGCCGAGCAGGCGCGGCAGGGCGGCAGGCCCGGGCAGTCGCAGTATCTGCGCGAGGCGCCCAAGCCACCCGTGGAGGAGGAACTGCACCGCCGGGACGAGCGGTAACCGTTCGCCCCACGCGGCAACCGTTCGCCATACACACGCACCCAAGGAGGTCCGACATGGTGCGCAAGAAGGTTGAAGGCGACGAGGACGAGCGGCGCTCGGAAGCGCACAAGGCACACCGCGTCGACGAGCCCGCCAGCGCCCGCTACGCGACCACCGGGGCGTCCAAGCAGCGTACCCACCGTGCGGGCGGGTCCGCGGAGAAGGACACCGAGACCCCAGCCCAGCGCCAGGGCAAGGTGGGGCACACGGCCACCCAGGCCGAGCGCGGGCCGCAAGGGGTCGGTCCGGCCGAATCCCGCAGCCCTTACGAGGGCCGTGGCCGCCCCGACTACTCGGCCGAGCACGAGCAGGTCTTCCGCGCCCTGGTCACCGCTGAGCAGCAGCACGGCGGCGAGCCCGTGAGCCTCGACGAGGTCTCCCGGGAGGCCCATATGCCGCAGGAGAAGACCCAGCCCCTGATGCACGACCTGGTGACCGTCCATCACCTGGCGACCGAGCTCCAGGGCGCCGAGGCCCCGGACCTGTCGCACTACGAGACCAAGCCGCGGCACTGAGCCTCCGGACGGTTCCGGAAGGCCCCCCGGGCGGCTTCTGTCCCAACCGTTGACAGCCCCGGGCCCCCTCCTTACTGTTCCGCCGAATCGCTTCGACGCAGCCAGTCGAAACGATTCGACAGTCTCGCGGAAACAGCTTCGAGGAGGGGGCGTTGGTCAAGATCACGGACGTGGCCCGGCGTGCCGGTGTGTCTCCCAGCACCGTCTCCTACGTACTGAGCGGCAAGCGCTCCATCTCGGCCGCGACCCAGCGCCGCGTCGAGGCGAGCATCCGCGAGCTCGGCTACCGCCCGCACGCCGGAGCCCGCGCACTGGCCAGCAGCCGCTCCAACGTGCTGGCCCTGGTGATGCCGCTGCGCAGCGGAATCCATGTGCCCGTGCAGATGCAGTTCGCCGGCGCGGTGGTGACCACGGCGCGCGGCCACGACCACGACGTTCTGCTCCTCACCCAGGAGGAGGGGGAGGACGGACTGCGGCGGGTGGCCGACAGCGCGCTGGTGGACGCGCTGATCGTGATGGACGTCCAACTGCGCGACGCACGCGTCCCACTGCTGCGCACGCTGCCGCTGCCCTCGGTCCTCATCGGCTTTCCCGCCGAGGCCGACGGACTGACCTGCATCGACCTCGACTTCACCGCCACCGGTGAGAGCTGCGTCGGCCATCTCGCCCAGCTCGGACACCGGTGCGTGGCGCTGCTCGGCTCCCCGCCCGAGGTGTACGCGCGCGGCACCGGCTTCGCGCAGCGCACGGCCGCGGGCTTCACAGCCGCCGCCCGGCGCGGCGGGATGACCTCGACGGTGCTCCCGTGCGAGCCCACCAGAGCCGCCGCGCGCGAGACCGTCGAGCGGCTGCTGCACGACCATCCCGATCTGACCGGCGTCGTCGTCCACAACGAGCCCGCGCTGCCGCTGCTGATGGAGGCGTTCCAGCAGGCCGGAATGCGCATTCCGCAGGACCTTTCGATGGTCGCGGTGTGCCCGGACGAGTTGGCGGAGAACACCGCGGTACCGGTCACCTCGGTCGCCATCCCCGCCGCCGAGGTGGGGGAGCGGGCCGTGGGCCTGCTGATGGACAAGTTGAACGGCAGGTCCGTCCCGGACGCCACGCTGCTGCCTCCTCGGCTGACCCCGCGCGCCAGTACCGCACCCCGGGGCTCGGGCTGATGACGGCCGGCCCCGCAGCACCTTCCTGACCCCGCCCACCACTACCCCGACCGCGCCGCGCCCCTCCCTTACACCGCCCGTCGAAGCGTTTCGACTCGAAGGAGAGTCCCGTGCAGGAACAGGGCACCCCCAGACGTCATCTCCTCGCCCTCGGCATCGCCGTCCCGCTGGCGGCGGCCGGCACGGGAACGGCGGGCGCCGTGCCCGCCACCTCGCGGACCCGCAGGGCCGGCCGCGCCGGCGCCCGCGCCGGGCACCCCTTCCAAGACCCCGGAATTCCCTTCGCCGAGCGTGTCGAGGACCTGCTCGGCCGGCTGACCCGCGGCGAGAAGATCTCCCTGCTGCATCAGCACCAGCCCGCCGTCCCCCGGCTGGGCATCCGCTCCTTCCGTACCGGCACCGAGGCCCTGCACGGCCTCGCCTGGCTCGGCAAGGCCACCGTCTTCCCGCAGGCACTCGGCCTGGCCAGTACCTGGAACCCCGCGCTGATCGAACGTGTCGGCGCGGCCGTCGGGGACGAGGCCCGCGGCTTCCAGCACGAACGGCCCAAGGGCTGGGGTCTCAACCTGTGGGCCCCGGTGGTGAACCTGCTGCGCGATCCACGCTGGGGCCGCAACGAGGAGGGCTACTCCGAGGACCCGTATCTGACCGGCGCCGTCTCCGTCGCCTACGGCACCGGCCTCCAGGGCGACGACCCCCGCTATCTGAAGACGGCTCCCACCATCAAGCACTACCTCGCCAACAACACCGAGCGGAACCGCTCCACCTCCGACTCGATCCTGCCGGCGAGGGTCCGACAGGAGTACTACGAGGCGGCGTTCGAGCCGGCGCTGCGCGGCGACGCCGTCACCGGCGTGATGACGTCCTACAACCTGGTCAACGGCCGCCCGGCGACGGTGAACCCGGGGCTGAACGACACCGTACGCAAGTGGGCGAAGCGGGAGCTGTTCCACGTCACCGACGCGGACGCCCCCAACAACCTGGTCAACGGCCAGAGCTACTACCCCACCCTCGCGGAGGCGGACGCGGCGGCCCTCACAGCGGGCATCGACAGCTTCACCTCCGACAGCGAGGACTCCAGCAAGACGGTCAAGGCCCTCACCACGGCCCTGGACAAGGGGTTGATCAGCGAGTCCGACCTGGACACCGCGGTCGGGCACCTCCTCGCGATCCGCTTCCGGCTCGGCGAGTTCGACCCGGACGGCGGACCCTACGCGAAGATCACCAAGTCGGTCGTCGACAGCCCCGAGCACCGCGCCCTCGCCCGCGAGACGGCGCGGGAGGCGATCGTGCTGCTGAAGAACGCCCCGCAGCGCAAGGGCGGCGCGCTGCTGCCGCTGGACGCCCGGCGGCTGGAGGAGGTCGCCGTCGTCGGCCCGCTCGCCGACACCCTCTACACCGACTGGTACTCGGGCTCCCTGCCGTACGCGGTCACCCCGCGCGAGGGCGTCGCCGAGCGGCTCGGCTCCGGCGGGAAGGTCACCGGGGGCGAGAGCGTGGACCGGATCGCGTTGCGGAACGCCGCCACGGGCGCGTACCTCACCGCGGGCAGCGGCGCGGACGGCGCGGTCCTCACCGAGCGCGCCACCAGCGCGGGCGCCACCGAGCAGTTCGACGTCTTCGACTGGGGCCAGGGCATCGTCACGCTGCGCAGCGCGGCCAACGCCAAGTACCTCGGCTACGACGGCAAGGTCTTCCGCAACGACCAGGAGCAGCCCGGCGGCTGGTTCGTCCAGCAGCAGTTCACGCTGGTCGAGCAGGATGACGGCACCCGGCTGGTCCGCTACGCCGGATACGACGCCAGCACCGACTGGTTCGGCGACAAGGAGTACTTCAAGGCGGGCGAGGACGGCACCGTCACGCTGGTCGACGAGAAGGACGCCACCCGCTACCAGGCCGAGACCGTACGCGACGGCGTGGCCGAGGCGGTCGCGGCTGCCCGGGATGCCGATGTCGCCGTCGTCGTGGTCGGCACCATGCCCGCCATCAACGGCCGCGAGGACCACGACCGCACGGACATGGCGTTGGCCGAAGGGCAGGCCGCGCTGGTCAAGGCCGTCCACCGGGCCAACCCGCGTACGGTCGTCGTCCTGGAGAGCAGCTACCCGCAGACCGTCAACTGGGAGCAGGCCCACATACCCGCGCTCGTGTGGACCACCCACGCGGGACAGGAGACCGGAAACGCCCTCGCCGACGTACTGTTCGGCGACCACAACCCGGCCGGGCGGCTCACCCAGACCTGGTACCGCTCCCAGGACGATCTGCCGGACCTGCTCGAATACGACATCATCAAGGCGGACCGCACCTACCTCTACTTCCGCGGCGAGGCCCTCTACCCCTTCGGGCACGGCCTGTCCTACACCACCTTCCGGTACGGCGAACCGCGGCTGTCCGCGCGCACGGTGGAGCCGGACGGCACCGTGACCGTCTCGGTGAAGGTCACCAACACCGGACGCCGGGACGGGGACGAGGTCGTCCAGCTCTACACCCGCAGACGCGGCTCGCGGGACAAACAGCCGTTGCGGCAGCTGCGCGGCTTCGAACGCGTCCGGCTGAAGGCCGGCCGCTCCACCACCGTGCGGCTGCGGCTGCGCGCCGCCGATCTCGCCCACTGGGACGTCACCCGCGGGCGAAAGGTGGTCGAGAGCGGGGTCGTCGAGGTACGGGTGGGCGCGTCCTGCACGGACATCCGCGGACGTACGACGCTGCGGGTACGCGGCGAGAAGATCCCGCCGCGCGATCTGACCGGCACCACCAGGGCCGCCGACTTCGACGACTACCGAGGCGTGCGGCTGGTCGACGAGAGCAAGGCGCGGGGAGACGCGGTCGGCGCGGACGAGGACCGCGCCTGGATCGTGTTCCGGGACGCCGATCTGGGGCGCGGTGCCGAGAAGCTGACCGCGCGGCTCGCTCGGGAGGGGCGGGGCAGCGGCACCCTCACCGTGCGGCTCGGCTCGCCGCGGGGGCGGGTGGTGGGCTCCGCGCAGGTGCCGAGCACGGGTGGCCGGTACGACTACCGGACCGTCACCGCGCGGCTGCGCGGGGCGCGTGGACGGCACGACGTCTATCTCGTCTTCTCGGACCCGATGCGGCTGAGCACCTTCTCACTGCGCTGAAGCTCGCCCCTTCGAGGGCACCCCCGCCCGGCGCGCCCGCTGCGGGACGCCCCGATGGACCGCCCCCAATTGGAGATGTCTTCCTATGCAATTGCGTCCCGCACTCCCGGTGCTCGCCGCTGTGACGGCCGGGGCGACGGTCGCGTTCGGGCTCACGGGGTGCGCCGCCACACCCGACCCCGGCACCGTCACCGTGCTCAACTCCGCCACGGACACCGCCGAACACACCAAGAACCAGAAGTTCTTCGACCGCTGCGCCGAGAAGTTCGGGCTGCGGGTGGAGCAGAACAGCGTCCCCGCGGACCAGGTCTCCTCCAAGGCCCTGCGGATGGCCTCCTCGCACTCGCTGCCCGACATCCTCGAACTCGACGGCTCCGAACTGCCGCAGTTCGCCGAGACCGGGGGGCTGCGCAGCCTGGCGGATCTGGGGGTGCGCACCTCGGGGCTGTCCGCGAGCGGCGTCTCCCTCGGCTCCTTCGAGGGCACCCGCTACGGCATCGCCCGCTCGGTCAACTCCCTGGCGCTCTACTACAACCCGGACATGCTGAAGAAGGCGGGCGTCGAACCGCCCACGACATGGGACGAGCTGCGAAGGACGGCGAAGAAGCTCTCCGGTGACGGCACCTACGGGCTCGCCTTCAGCGCGAGTCCGAACGCGGACGGTGTCTACCAGTTCCTGCCGTTCTTCTGGTCGGCCGGGGGCGACGAGGCGCGGCTGGACAGCGGCAAGGGTGAGGCCGCGCTGCGGCTGTGGAAGGACATGGTGGCGGACAGATCCGTCTCCAAGGCCGTCGTCAACTGGAACCAGCAGGACGTCAACGACCAGTTCATCGCGGGTCGCACCGCCATGATGATCAACGGGCCGTGGCAGGTGCCGGTGCTGGAGGCGCAGGACAAGGTGGACTGGGCCGTCGCCAAACTGCCCGTGCCCGAGGCGGGGGGCAAGGCGGTACCGCCGGTCGGCGGCACCGTGATGACCGTCCCCAAGAGCGACGACAGCGCACGCGAGAAGAACGCCGCCAAGATCCTCAACTGCCTCAACACCCCTGAGAACCAGCTCGACTGGGGCGAGGCCGTCAACAACGTGCCCACCCGCGCCGCCGCGGCGCGGACCTACGCGAAGCAGAACCCGAAGCTCGCCCCGTTCGCCGACCTGGTCACCACGGCGCGTTCCCGCACCGCCAAGGTCGGCACCCGCTGGCCGACCGTGAGCGACGCGCTCGCCGGGGCCTTCCAGTCCGTACTCACCGGCGGCAGCAGCCCGGAGGCGGCCCTGCGCCGCGCCCAGCGGCAGGCGACGGCGGGGGAGTGAGGAGCCCATCATGAGTACCGCCACAGCCCCGTCCGTGACCACGCCGCCCGCGCACGCCTCCCGGGCCCCGGCCCCGGGCCGGTCCTCAAGACGGCGCACGGCGCTGCTGCGCTGGCTGTTCATCGCGCCCGCGCTGCTCTACATGGCCGCGTTCTTCGGATACCCGCTGGTGCGCAACGTGCTGATGAGCTTCCAGCACTACACGCCCACCACCTACTTCACCGGCGAGGCCCCCTTCAACGGGCTCGACAACTGGCGGGCGGTCTTCTCCGATCCGCTGTTCACCGACGCGCTGTGGCACACCGCGCTGTTCACAGTGGGTTCGCTGCTGGGTCAGTTCACCCTGGGACTGGCACTGGCCGTCTTCTTCTCCCGCCGCTTCCACCTCTCCCGCTTCGTCCGGGCCGTACTGCTGCTCCCGTGGCTGGTGCCGATGGTGGTGGCCGCCGTGGTGTGGCGGCGCATCCTCGACCAGGAGCACGGCGTCCTCAACGCCGCACTGCAGACGCTGGGCCTGACCGACGGCGGCGTGCCCTGGCTGAGCAGCCCCGATGTGGCGCTGCTGTCGGCCGTGCTGGTCAACATCTGGATCGGCATCCCGTTCAACATGGTCATCCTCTACGGCGGCCTCCAGGAGATCCCCCGGGATCTGTACGAGGCGGCCTCGCTGGACGGCGCCGGGCCCTGGCGGGTGTTCCGCTCCGTCACGCTGCCGATGCTGCGGCCCGTGATCACCGTCGTCCTCGTCCTCGGCTTCATGTCGACGGTCAAGATCCTCGACCTGATCCTCGCCCTCACCTCGGGCGGCCCCGCCGACGCCACCCAGACCCTGGGCACCGTCACCTACCAGATGTCGTTCCTGCGCCTGGACTTCGGCCAGGGCGCCGTGGTCGGCAATGTCCTCATCCTGATCAGCGCGGTCTTCGCGGTGCTCTACCTGCGCGCCAACCGCGCCGACTTCGGCAACGGGAAGTGAACACGATGCCCCCGACAACCGCCCCCGCCGCACCGCGCGGATCCGGAACGCACCCCACCACGGCCCCGACGACCGCCCGCCGGGTGCGTGGCGCCTGGAACACCGCCGCCGCGCTGCTGATCCTGGCCGTACTGCTCTTCCCCGTCTACTGGATGCTGGTCACGGCGCTGCAGCCGTCCTCCGGTCTCGACGTGGACTGGTTCCCCACCTCGCCGGGGCTCGACAGCTTCCGTGCGGCGCTGGACAGCCAGGGCCGCTCCCTGGTCACCAGCCTCGCCGTCGCGCTGGGGGCGGTCGCGGTGTGCCTCGCGCTGGCGGCGCCCGCCGCCTACGGGCTGGCGCAGTTCTCGCTGCGCGGTGGCCGCACCATCGTCTTCACCACCCTCATCACCCAGATGGTGCCGGGCATCGTCATCGCCAACGCGCTCTACAGCGCCTACGCGGAGCTGCGGCTGGTCAACTCCTACCTCGGACTGATCCTCGCCGACGCCTCGCTGGGGCTGCCGTTCTCCATCGTGCTGCTGCGCGCGTTCATGGTCTCCATCCCCACCGAGGTGGTGGAGGCCGCCTTGGTGGACGGTGCGAACAGATTCACCGCGTTCGTCCGCGTCGTCCTGCCGATGAGCCGCAACGCCCTCATCACCGCCGGGCTGTTCACCTTCCTGTTCGCCTGGTCGGACTTCATGTTCGCCCTCACCCTCAACACCACCGACGACGTCAAGCCGGTGACGCTCGGCATCTACCAGTTCGTGGGCGCCCATGTCAGCGACTGGGGAGCCGTCATGGCCACCGCCGTGCTGTCCGCCGTACCGGCGGCCGTGCTGCTGGTCGTCGCACAGAAGTACATCGCCGCCGGAATCACCGGCGGGTCCGTCAAGTAGCCGATGGGCCCGGTGGCCGCATCGGAGCGCCGCCGCACACACGCCGTCGAGCTTCCCGCCGTCGCGGCGGGAAGAGGTCCCCTCCAGCGGGAAGAAGTCTCCCGCGGTAAGAGCAAGTGAGGCTGTTCACCGATGAGTTCTCCTTCCCCGGGCAACCCTGTGCCCGTTCCGCACCTCCCCGCACTCCCCGCCGCATTCGTCTTCGGGGCCGCCACCGCCGCCTACCAGATCGAGGGTGCCCACGACGAGGACGGGCGCGGACCCTCCATCTGGGACACCTACTGCCGTGAACCCGGCCGTATCGAGGGCTCCGCCACCGGGGACGTCGCCTGCGACCACTACCACCGCTACCCCGAGGACATCGCGCTGCTGCGGGAGCTGGGGGTGGACAGCTACCGCTTCTCCGTCTCCTGGCCGCGTGTCCGGCCCACCGGGACCGGCCCCGCGAACGGGCGTGGCCTCGACTTCTACGACCGGCTCACCGACGAACTGCTCGCCGCGGGCATCAGCCCGGCCGCCACCCTCTACCACTGGGACCTGCCGCAGGCGCTGGAGGACCGGGGCGGCTGGCGGCTGCGGGAGACGGCGGAGCGGTTCGCCGAGTACACGGCGCTGGTCGCCGCCCGGCTCGGGGACCGGATACCCCGCTGGATCACCCTCAACGAGCCGTTCTGCAGCGCCTTCCTCGGCTATGCCACCGGCCGGCACGCACCGGGCGCACAGGAGGGGCGCGGCGCCCTGGCCGCCGCGCACCATCTGCTGCTGGGGCACGGACTGGCCGTGCGCGCTCTGCGCGCGGCAGGCGTCGAGCAGGTCGGCATCACCCTCAACCCCGACCGGCTGCTGCCGGCCGACGACACCCCGGCCGACGCGGCAGCCGTGCGGCGCGCCGAGACCCTGCACAACGAGACGTGGTTCGATCCGCTGTTCGCCGGACGCTATCCGCGCGGCGAGGCGGAGACCTGGGGCCCTCAGGCCGACGGCTCCTGGCGCCGGGAGGGCGACCTGGAGCTGATCGGCGCCCCGCTGGACTTCCTCGGCATCAACTACTACCGCCCGATCACCGTCACCGAGGCGCCCTACCGCGACCCCGACCCGGTGACCCGTACGGCCACCGACATCCGTGTCGCCGAGTGCGCCCGCGACGACGTACGGCACACCACCATGGGCTGGCCCGTCGATCCGCGGACCTTCACCGATCTGCTGACGGATCTGACCGCGCGCTATCCGTCGCTGCCACCGCTGCTGATCACCGAGAACGGCTCCGCCGAGGCCGACACCGTCACTCCCGACGGGCGGGTGCACGACAGCGACCGGATCGCGTATCTGCGCGACCACCTGGCCGCCGTGGCGGACGCGGTGCGCGCCGGTGTCGACGTATGCGGCTACTACGTGTGGTCGCTGCTGGACAACTTCGAATGGGCGCGTGGCTACGGCCAGCGTTTCGGCATCGTCCGGGTCGACTACGCCACACAGCGGCGGATCCCCAAGGACAGCTACCACTGGTACCGCGATCTGATCGCGGCCCACCGGCGGTACCACGCACAGCACCCCGCACCCACCGCACCGCACACCGGAGAGCAGGCCGCCCGATGAAGTTCACCGACGGCTACTGGCTGATGCGCGACGGCGTCCAGGCGTCGTACGCCACCGAGATCGCCGACACCCGCGTCAACGACGACCGCTTCACCCTCTACGCCCCCGTACGGCACATCCGGCGCCGGGGCGACACCCTCAACGGGCCCCTGCTGACCGTCGAGTGCTTCTCGCCCGCAGAAGGGGTGATCGGCGTCCGCGCCACCCACCACGCCGGCACCGTCGACCGCGGCCCGCACTTCGCCCTGGGCTCCGCCCCGGGCGACACGGCGGCGGGGAAGGTCACCCGGGACGGCAGCCTGCTCGAACTGACCAGCGGCGGTCTGTCGCTGCGGATCGACACCTCGGGGCCGTACCGGCTGGAGTTCACCGCCGACGGCCGCACCCTCACCTCCGTCGAGGCACGCGGCACCGGCTACGCCACGACCCCCGACGGCGCCCACCACTCCCTCGCCCAGCTCTCCCTGGGTGTCGGCGAACTCGTCTACGGGCTCGGCGAGCGCTTCACCCCGTTCGTGCGCAACGGACAGAGCGTCGACATCTGGCAGGCGGACGGCGGCACCGCCAGCGAGCAGGCCTACAAGAACGTCCCCTTCCACCTCACCAACCGCGGCTACGGCGTCTTCGTCAACCACCCCGGCAAGGTGTCCTACGAGGTCGGCTCCGAGGCCGTGGGCCAGGTGCAGTTCAGCGTCGAGGACCAGACGCTGGAGTACTACATCGTCCACGGCCCCACGCCCAAGGAGATACTCGCCCGCTACACGGCGCTCACCGGCCGCCCGCCGCTGCCCCCTGCCTGGTCGTTCGGGCTGTGGCTGTCCACGTCGTTCACCACCGCCTACGACGAGGAGACCGTCAGCAGCTTCGTGCGCGGCATGGCCGAGCGCGACATCCCGCTGGGCGTCTTCCACTTCGACTGCTTCTGGATGCGCGCCTACCAGTGGTGCGACTTCACCTGGGACCCGGACGTCTTCCCCGATCCGGAGGGGATGCTGCGGCGGCTCAAGGCGAGCAACGGGGAAGGGGACCTGAGGATCTGCGTGTGGATCAACCCCTACATCGCGCAGAAGTCCCCGCTGTTCGACGAGGCGGCCCGGCTCGGCCACCTCGTCCGGCGGCCGGACGGCAGCGTATGGCAGTGGGACATGTGGCAGGCGGGCATGGGCCTGGTCGACTTCACCGCCCCCCGGGCGCGGGCCTGGTACGCCGACAAGCTGCGCGGTCTGCTCGGCCAGGGCGTCGACTGCTTCAAGACCGACTTCGGCGAGCGCGTGCCCACCGACGTCGTCTGGCACGACGGCTCCGACCCGGAGAGGATGCACAACTACTACACGCAGCTGTTCAACCGGACCGTCTTCGAGACCCTCACCGAGGAACGCGGCGAGGGCGAGGCCGTGGTCTTCGCCCGCTCCGCCACCGCGGGCGGCCAGCAGTACCCGGTCCACTGGGGCGGCGACTGCGAGTCCACGTTCGGCGCGATGGCCGAATCGCTGCGCGGCGGCCTCTCCCTGGGCCTGTCCGGGTTCGGCTTCTGGAGCCACGACATCGGCGGCTTCGAAGGCGACCCCGACCCCGCCCTGTTCACACGCTGGGTCCAGTTCGGGCTGCTCTCCTCGCACAGCCGGCTGCACGGCAGCACCTCCTACCGGGTGCCGTGGGCCTTCGACGACGGAGACGAAGAGGCCCAGGACGAGGGCGGAGCCGTCGCCGTCACCCGGACCTTCACCCGGCTCAAGCACCGGCTGATGCCCTACCTGTACCGCGCGGCGCGGCAGGCCACCGAAAGCGGCACCCCGGTGATGCGCGCCATGCTGCTGGAGTTCCCCGACGACCCGGCCTGCCACACCCTCGACCGCCAGTACATGCTCGGCGACGACCTGCTGGTGGCCCCCGTCTTCACCGCCGACGGCACCGTCGAGTACTACGTACCGGACGGCGAGTGGACCCATCTGCTGTCCGGCGAGCGGGTGACCGGGCCGGGCTGGCGGCGCGAGCGGTACGGCTTCGAGAGCCTGCCGCTGCTGGTCCGCCCCGGAGCGGTGCTCCCGTACGGCGAGCGCGACGAGCGCGCCGACTACGACTGGGCGCACGGGGTCACGCTGCGCGCCCACGCTCTGCGCGACGGCGCCACGGTGACCACCCGGGTACCGCGCCTTCCCGGGGGCACCTCCCGGCCGGAGGCCGAAGGAGACGCCCCCGACGCCGTCTTCCGCACCCGCCGGCACGGGCGGCGCGTCACCGTCGAGGCCACCGGCGCGCCCGGCGTCTGGCACCTCCTGCTGGTAGGTGTCCACGCCGACGCGGTGGACGGAGCCGGTGTGACGGCCGAACACACCGCCCGCGGCACCCTGCTGACGGCCGGGCCGGGTACGGCGGAGCTGACCGCGCTGCTCACCCAGGAGGAGGACGGGGACTAGCCGGGCCGGGTCACCGCGCCGCCTTCACCCCGCTGCCCGCCACCTCGGCCCCCTCGGTGGCGGGCTGACGGGTGGCGGACCGCGGCACCGCCACTCGCGGGGACTCCTCCGGTACGGGGCGGGCCGCACCGGGCAGCTGGGCGCCCCGCCGTGCCACCACATGACGGCACACCCCCTCCACCAGGTGGGGCGCGGTGAAGGTGGCGCCGTGCACGAAGCGCATCGCCGGGCCGAACGACGGCGCCGTCAACAGCCCCGCGAAGAACAGCCCCGGGTGGGAGGACTCGAAGTCCTGCGTCAGCCAGGGCGCACCGCTGTCACCGACCCGGCGCAGCGTCTCCCGCAGCGTGGAGTCCAGCAGCCCGAGCCGGAACAGGTCGGGGACGAAGCCGGTCGCGGCCACCACATGGTCGGTCTCCAGCGTCCGCGCCGTACCGTCCGCCGCCCGCAGCCACAGCCGCACCCGCTCGGCGGGCCCGCCGCCGACCGGGCGGACACCGCCTGCGGTGCGGTCCGCCGCCGTGATGGTGTGCCCCAGCAGCGTCGGCACGGTCGGCTCGAACCGCTCCCGCAGCCACCAGGCGCCCGCGGGGCCGAGGGCGTGCCGGGCGATGTGCAGCCGTACCGGAGCGGGCAGTCGCCGCACCGCGCCCGGCTGCCGCGACCACATCCAGCTCGGCCATCCGGTGCCCAGCGCGCTGTGCGGGTCGAGCAGCGAGCTGAGCCTGCCGCGGTGGAGCGGCTTGGGCGGCGTGTTCCAGCGCAGGCGGGGGGCTCGGGCCACCACCCGGGGCTCCGCGCCCTCCTCCGCCAGCAGCGCCGCGGTCTCCAGCGCCGCCTGCCCGGCGCCGACGACGGTGACGTCCTTGCCCCGGAACCGGCTCAGGTCGCGGTGGTGCGTGCTGTGGGAGGCCAGCTCGCGGGGCAACCCACGCAGCGTCGCCGGCCGGTGTGCGAATGGCAGCAACCCGATCGCCAGCGCGACGGCCCGCGTCGTCAGCTGCTCGCCCTGCGCGGTGTGGACACGGAAGCCGGAGGGGTGCGGCGCCACGCGGGTGACGGTCAGCTCCTCGGCCGCCGGCGTGGCGTGTCTGCCGAACCAGGTGCCGTACTCGGTGAAGGTGTCCAGCGGCAGCGGCCGGCCGTGTCCCACCTCGATGCCGCGGTCGGCACAGTAGGCGGCCAGCGTGTGGGCGCCCTCCGGGTCGGACAGAGCGGAGGCGCTCGGCTCGGACTTGAGGAACATGCCGCGCGGCATGTGGTCCCGCCAGGAGGCCATCGGACTGCCGAGCACGCGCAGGCGCAGTCCCGCGGCGGCGGCGTGCGAGGCGATGGACAGTCCGTAGGGGCCGGCGCCCACCACTACGAGGTCGTACATGGGTTCCTTCTCTCTGTGTGCGGTGTGGGCTGTGGGTTCGGTGCGGGCTGTACGGGTGCCGGGCTCTCCGCTCCGGGTGCGGGGGACGGCAGGGAAGCGGGAGACGCGGTGCGGGCGGCGCCCGCGGCGGTGGGGCGCGGCGGGGCGACCGCACGTCCGCGTACGGCCTTCGCGGCGCGGGCACGCAGTCGCTCGCCCGGACAGCTGGGACGAACTCCCTTTACCAGGCAGCGCGTCAGCCAGCCCGCCGCCATCGCGAAGCCGGGCAGCGGGTCGTCGGCGGCGAACCAGGCGCGCTCCACCGGTCCGCGCGCCACCGGTCCGCGCTCCGGGCCCGTACCGCTCGCGCCCCCACCCTCACCCGCGGAGCCGGACGGATGCGGGCCCAGCAGCGCGGAGAGCAGCGCGTAGTTCTCCACGACGTAGACCCGGCCCGTACCGTCGTGCGGCCTTCCGGGGCCGCGGCCGGGCGGCGCCCCCGGCACGGCACGCCCGGTCAGATGCAGATGCTGGGCCCGTACCACGTCCAGCCCCGCGCCGTCGGTGAAGAGCCGGAACTGCGCGCCGGGGCGCGGGTTGAAGTCCACCAGGTGGGGGACGCCCGTCGCGGGGTCGAACCGGAAGTCGAGATCGAGGATGCCGCGGTAGTCCAGGGCTGCCGCCAGGCGGGCGGCAGCCTGTTCGACGGGTGGGTTGGGCAGCCGGCTGCCGACCGCTGTCAGACCCGTGTGCGGCGGCCAGGAGCGGTCCTTGCGCCCGGCGCCGCCGGTCAGGAACCGGCCGCCGTCGGCCGCGTACCCGTGGAAGAACCAGTCGGCCCCCGCCGAGTCCGGCAGCCGTCGCTGCAACAGCAGGGCGCTGCCCGCCTCCCGGGTCCGGGCGAACAGGCGCGCCGCCTCCGTCTCCGTACGGACCAGCGCGGTGCTGCGCAGGCCGGGCGGCAGCAGCCAGGGGCGGCTCCACTTGGCCACCGCCGGCAGGCCCAGTGCCGCCGCCGCGCGGCCCGCCTCGCGCGCGCTGCAGGGCAGCACGGCGGAGGGGTGCGCGACTCCGGCGC
>NZ_JAGPXJ010000179.1:0-5526 GCF_018070605.1 Streptomyces sp. B15 | reverse complement strand
GTACGGGCCCCTGCACGGGCACGCCTATCCGTTCGACACCGGTCGCAGCACGTTCATCGCCGAGGCCGACGAGCGCACCTGGCGGGCGGCGGGCTTCCCCGCCGGCGACGAGGCCCCGCCGACGGCGGACGGCAGCGACCGGTGGGCGATCGGCAGGCTGGAGGAGATCTTTTCCGCCGCCCTGCAGGGGCATCGGCTGAGGGGGAACCGGTCCCGGTGGCGCCGGTTCACAGTGGTCCGCAACCGGAAGTGGTGGCACGAGAACGTCGTGCTGCTGGGGGACGCGGCACACACCACCCACTTCTCCGTCGGATCGGGCACCAAGCTCGCGCTGGAGGACGCCCTGTCGCTGGCGACCTGCCTGGAACAGTGCGGTTCGGTCCCGGAGGCGCTGGCCCTGTACGAGGCGGAGCGCCGCCCGGCGGTGGCGGCGACGCAGCGCGCCGCGCAGGTGAGCCTGGAGTGGTTCGAGGACATCGGCCGGGTGATCGGACTGAGCCCCTCGCGCTTCGCCCTCGAACTGCTCACCCGCAGCGGCCGGTTGACCTACAGCGACTTGACAGCGACAGCTCACACACCCAATAGTGATTGCCAAACGGAAATCAACTAACTGTTCCATCGCAGCCGAACGCCTGCGGACCCGGGGAATGCACACGCGTTTGCCGCCACGTGCCGGCTCTCGTTCTCGAAATGTTCCGGATCGACCACTGCCACCGGCAGGGGAAAGGAGCGCGGGAAATGCGCAGCGTCACAGAGGGAACGGGACCGGGACCGGAGAACAGCACGCTTCCGGAAGTCTTCGGGGAAGTGGCGCGCCGGTACGCGGAAAGGACCGCCCTGGTGCACGGGCCGGAGCGGCTCACCTACGCGGAACTCGACGCACGCGCCGACAAGGCCGCCCACGCCCTGCGGGAGTGCGGCGTGGCGCCCGGCACCTTCGTCGGCCTCCACCTCACCCGTTCCCTTGAGCTCTACGTGATCACGCTGGCCGTGCTCAAAGCCGGTGGCTGCGTCGTCCCGCTGAACCCCGCCCACCCCGACGCAGTCGTCCGGAGCATCGTCGAGGAAGCGGATGTCCGGCTGCTCGTGCACCAGGGCCGGTGGCCCGCGCCGGATTCCGGGGACGGACCGCGCCGGCTGACCACCACCGCCTTGATCGAGCGCGCCCGCGACTGCGACGGCGGCGCCCTGGAGGCCGGGTCGGACCCGGAGAGCCCCGCGTTCGTGATGTTCACCTCCGGCTCCACCGGGAGGCCCAAGGGGGTGCTGGTACCGCACCGTGGGCTGACCCGGCTGGCCGTGCACAGCGACGAATTCGAGATCACCGAGAACGACTGTTTCGTACAGCAGGCGGCGCACTCCTTCGCGGCGTCCACCATCGAGATCTGGCAGAGCCTGCTGCACGGCGCCCGGCTCGTCGTCCTGCCCCCGCGGACACCGACACTCACGGATCTGGTGGAGGCGATCGAGCAGCACGGTGTGACGTTCCTGAGCCTGCCGTGCGGCCTGTTCAACCTGCTGGTCGACCAGGAGCCCCGGAGCCTGCGGAACGTGCGCGTCATCACGGTCAGTGGGGACTTCCCTTCCGCCGCCCACCTGGCGAAGGCGGCCGCTGCCACCTCGGCGAAGGTCTACAACTGCTACGGCTGCACGGAGGGTTCCTCCCTGGTGGCCGTGCACCGCGTCCGCGGGGACGACCCGCCACGGGCCGGGGAGCGGGTGCCGGTGGGGCGTGCGATGCCACTGATGACAGCCGACGTCCTCGACGCCCGGCTGAGGCCGTGCGCACCGGACGAGCCCGGCGAGCCCGGCGAGCTGTGCATCGGCGGGGCCGGGGTCGCCCGGGGCTACCTCAACGACTCCACGGCGACCGCCGAGAAGTTCGTGCCCCACCCCGCCGACCCCGGCCGGGTGCTCTACCGGACCGGTGACCGGGCCCTGAGGACACCGGACGGCAACCTCCTGCTGCTGGGCCGGTCCGACGGCATGGTCAAGATCCGCGGCTACCGCGTCGAAACCAGCGCGGTGGAGCTCGCCCTGCGCGCGCACGAGGCCGTCGACCAGGCGGTGGTCCGCGCGTTCGGAGACGAGATCACCCAGCGCCGACTGGTGGCCTTCTACACCACCCGCGACGACGCGGCCCTGCGGCCCTCACAGCTGGTGGGCCACCTGCGCGAGCTGGTGCAGGACTACATGATCCCCTCGGACTTCCGGCACCTCGACGCCATGCCCCTCAACGTCAACGGAAAGATCGACCGGACCTCCCTCACGGACCCCGGGACCCAGACCGAACGACCGGAAAGCGGTGAACGCATGAGCAGCCCACTGGAAGCCGCGGTTCTGCACACCTGGAAGGACATCATCGGCGTCGACGACGTCACGGCCTCCAACGGCTTCCTGGAGAACGGCGGGAACTCGCTGCACTTCGTGCAGCTGGCCTCCAACCTGAAGAAGGTGCTCGGTATTGACATCAGTGTCGAAGAAATCTTCCGGCATGACAACGCCGAGAAGCTTGCGCGGCACATCGAGGACCTGCGCGCCGCCGGCTGAACCCTCGGCACCCGGCGCGGGCGCGGGACGGAGCGCGGACCGAGCAGCGGGCGCCCCGGAGACGGGCACCCCGGAGACGGGCGCACCGGAGACGCGCGGCCCGGAGACGGGCGGCCCCGGCCCGGTGGCCGTCGACCACCGGGAACTCCGCGCCTGCCTGGGCAGCTTCCTGACCGGCGTCACCGTCGTCACCTTCCGGCGCGGCACCCGGGTGCACGGCATCACGGTGAACTCCTTCACCTCCGTCTCGCTGGACCCGCCACTGGTGCTGGTCGGTCTCGACCGCGGCAGCCGGGCCGCCGCGCTGCTCGGCTCCTGTCCGTACGCCATCAACGTGCTCACCGAGGGGCAGTGCGGCGTGGCCCTGCACTTCGCGGGCCGGCCGATGACCGAGCCCGTCCGCTGGGCCGCTCCGGGACCGGACGAAGTGCCCCTGCTCGCCGACACGGTCGGGCATCTCGTGTGCCGGCCATGGCGCCGGTACGACGGCGGGGACCACGAGCTCCTGGTGGGCAGCGTGGTGGGCTTCCACGTCACCGGGGGCCCGCCGCTCGCCTTCTTCCGGGGCGGGTTCCCCCGGCTCGCCGCCGACAGCCGCACCGAACCCTGGTCCGGGTCGCTCGACGACCCGGCCAATGCGCAGCGTCACCAACCAGCCCACCCCATGACCACGGAAGGTCGGACATGACGGAACACGGCCGCGGACCCACCGCCGACGAGAGCGCGCAGCCACGTGTCACACGGCCGCTGACGGGCGACGAGTACCTGGAGAGTCTGCGCGACGGCCGGGAGATCTGGGCCTACGGGGAGCGGGTCGACGACGTGACCAAGCACCCCGCCTTCCGCAACACCGCGCGTATGACCGCCCGTCTCTACGACTCGCTGCACGACCCCGAACGGGCAGGTGTGCTGACCGCCCCGACGGACACCGGGAGCCAGGGCTTCACCCACAAGTTCTTCCGTATCCCGCGCAGCGTCGAGGACCTCGTCGGCGACCGTGAGGCCATCGCGCAGTGGGCCCGCATGAGTTACGGGTGGCTGGGGCGCAGCCCCGACTACAAGGCCAGCTTCCTGGTGAGCCTCGGCGTCAACCCCGAGTACTACGGCGAGTACGCGGACAACGCCGCCCGCTGGTACCGCGAAGCGCAGGAACAGGTCCTCTACTGGAACCACGCGGTCATCAATCCCCCGGTGGACCGGCATCGTCCCGCGGACAGCAACGACGTCTTCGTGCACGTGGAGGAGGAGCGGGACGACGGCCTGATCGTCAGCGGCGCCAAGGTCGTCGCCACCGGCTCGGCGATCACCCACTGCAACTTCATCGCGCACTACGGGCTGCCGGTCCAAAAGCGGGAGTACGCGCTGGTGTGCACCCTGCCGATGGGCACCCCGGGGGTGAAGCTGATCTGCCGCCCCTCGTACGGCGTGATGGCGGACGCGGTGGGCAGCCCCTTCGACTACCCGCTCTCCAGCCGGATGGACGAGAACGACACGATCTTCATCCTCGACCGGGTGAAGGTCCCCTGGGAGAACGTCTTCATCTACGGCGACACGGCCAAGGCGGGCACCTTCCTCACCTCCTCCGGGTTCACGCACCGGCTGACCTTCCACGGCATCACCCGGCTCGGCGTCAAGCTGGACTTCCTGGCCGGCCTGCTGCTCAAGGGCGTCGAAGCCACCGGCACCAAGGACTTCCGCGGCATCCAGACCCGGGTCGGTGAGGTCCTCGCCTGGCGCAACATGTTCTGGGGTCTGGGTGACGCGATGGCGCAGAACCCGGACACCTGGCACAACGGTGCACTGCTGCCGAACCTGGACTACGGCATGGCCTACCGCTGGTTCATGACCATCGGCTACCCCCGCATACGCGAGATCCTGCTCCAGGACCTGGGCAGCGCGCTGGTCTACTTCACCTCGCACGCCAAGGACTTCCGGCAGCCCGAACTCCGCCGCCTGCTGGACAAGTACGTGCGCGGCTCCCACGGCTACGACTCGGTGGAGCGGGTGAAGCTGATGAAGCTGGTCTGGGACTCCATCGGGACGGAGTTCGGAGGCCGGCACGAACTCTACGAACGCAACTACTCGGGCAACCACGAGAACGTCCGCATCGAACTGCTGCTGGCACAGCAGAACTCCGGTCTCGTCGACGCCTACAAGGGGTTCGCGGAGGAGTGCATGGCCGAGTACGACCTCGACGGATGGACCGCTCCCGACCTCGTCAACCCCAGCCTCGTCTAGCCGAGCGGGGCGGGCCCGGGGCAACGGCCCACGGTCCCTGGGGGATCAACCGGCCGAGGCGTGGCGAGCCGCCTCGGCCGGTCGCAGTGAAACGGAGTCGCATGCCTTACGCCATCGTGGTCCTGGGGATCGGCGTCTTCTGTCTGAACACGACGGAGATCATGGTCGCCGGGCTGCTGCCCAGCCTGTCGTCCGAGTTCGACGTGTCGGTCTCCACCGTCGGTTACCTCATCTCCGTCTACGCGATGGGCATGGTCGTCGGCGGCCCCGTGCTGACGGTCGCCCTGCTGCGGGTACCGCGGAAGAAGGCGCTGCTGTGGCTGCTGGCCACCTTCGTTGCCGGCCAGGTGCTCGGTGCCGCGGCGCAGGACTTCTGGGTGCTGGTGGCCGCCCGGGTGATCACGGCGCTCGCCGCCTCCGCGTTCTTCGGCATCGCTGTCGCGGTGTGCGCGCAACTGGTGGACAAGGACCAGCGGGGCCGCGCCCTTTCGGTGCTCTTCGGCGGGCTGATGGTCGCCCAGGTCGTCGGGCTGCCGGCCGCCACCCTGATCGATCAGCACTTCGGCTGGCGGGCCAGCTTCTGGGCCGTCGGTGCGCTCGCGGGCCTGAACGCGCTGGCCGTATGGCGAAGGGTGCCCACCACCCCGATGCCGGAGCGGATGCGGCTGCGGGGGGAGATCTCCGCCTTCCGCAACGCGAGACTGTGGGGGGTCTACGGCACCAACGCCCTGGTGATCG
>NZ_JAGPXJ010000178.1:0-5804 GCF_018070605.1 Streptomyces sp. B15 | reverse complement strand
TGGCCCGGGAGTCCGCCCCGGCCGCCGTGCGGCCCCGGGATTTTCAACGCGTTCACGCCTCGGTGACCGGAATCCTTCATCACCGCGCCTGTGCCTGTGTTTCGGTGGAGACATACCCCGGGCGGAACCTCCCCCACAAGGGCCGGGGACATTTTCGGACCGTACACCTGGGGCGCCATGGCCCCGGCGTTGTCGGTGCGCCCGTTGCGGCCACCGGACCGGCAACAGCCGTGCACGGGCCGGTGTGGCCTGCCGCTGCGTCGCAGTTCACAGGCGGTCGGAAGGGAAAGCCACCGGTGGCGCGGGCAGTTGCCGGCCCGCGCCGGAAAAAGTCCAAAAACATGACCTGCTCCGTATGGCTCCGGCGCCGCTCCGGCGAGCGCTCCCCGCAGCCGCGACCGGCCGTATCGGCCGTCCCCCGGCCGTGGCCCGTGTCGACCGGAGCAGTGCCTCCTCCCGCAACGGGAGCCCCTGGACCGTCGGGGGAGAGGTCCCTTCCCGCCGAGGGGAGGTCCGAGAGGCCGCTTCCACGGAAGGAGAGGCAAGGAACATGCCCCCAGCACATGACCGACCAGCGCCGCCGGCGCCATGGGAGCCACCGCCCGACATCGTCCATCTCTTCCCCGGCCAGGGGGATTTCGCCGTCTCACCGCTGGTGACTGCCGCTCGCGCCCATTCCGTGGTGCGCGTCGCCGTGCGGGAGGTGTTCGCGCGGGTCGACGAGGCGAGCGGGGAGTACGGGATCCCCGCTCTCGGCCCCGCCCTGCTGGGTGACACACCGCCGAGCGGCAGGAAACTGGCCGCGGGCCCGGTGGGCACCCCGCAAGTGGCGCTGTTCGGTGCCTCCATGGCGATCCACCGGGCACTGTGCGCGATCGGTGCCGCACCCCGGCGCATCGTCGCGGTGAGCTTCGGAGAGATCGCCGCCCTCACCGCCGCCGGGGTGTTCGACCTTGCCGACGGTACCCGTATCGCCTGCAGGCTCTCCCGCTGTCTGAGCCGCTGCCCCGGCGGTATGACGCTGCTCGCCGCCGGCGCCGGCGAGGCGGAGAAACTGATCGACGCCTCGGCGAGCCCAAGGGTGGCGGTGGCCTGCGTCAACGACTCGGACGAAACCGTCCTCAGCGGCCCCACCCATGAACTCTCCCAGGTGGAGAGGTGCGCGGAGGAGCACGGGGTGGCCGCTGTCCGGCTCCGGCTGTCCTTCACCTCCCACCACCCGTCACTGACCGCCCGGGCCGCGGAGTTCGAGGCGGCGATCCGCACCCTGCCCGCACGGCCGGGCCACACACCTGTCCACTCCGCCGTCCACGGCGGGCCGTACGGAAGGGACGACGACGTGCACCGTGGGCTGGCCGCCTGCCTGCCCTGCCCCGCACGGTTGCCCGACGTCCTCCGCCAGGCCGGGGCCCCGGGCCCCACGCTGCTGCTGGAGTGCGGCACGGGCCACGCACTGACCCACAACGCCCAGCGCGTCCTCGCCCACCGGAACGGCGTTTCGGCCCGCAGCCCGCTCACCGACCCGGACTTCCCCTGGGAGCGCCCGCACCGCCTCGGCCAGGGCCCCGCACCGGCCGAAGCCACAGCGGCCGCACCCGGCACCGCACCCCTCCGCGAGCCTCAGGGAGAGAGCGCGTGACCCCGACACCCCGCAGCCCTCAGCCACCGGCCGCCCCGCCCTTCCTGCCCTCCCCTCCGTCCCTGCCCCAGCGGATGGCCGACCCCTTACGGACGGACCAGGCCCGCGCCCTCGCGGAAGCCCTCGGTCCTCTCCGGCCCCCCGAACCGGGGGAGGCGACGAGCCGCAACCACCGGACGCACCATGAACTGGAGCGGCTGGCCAAGGTGGTGCCGCCCGCCGGCGTACTGCTGAAGGACCCCGAGTGGATGGCCGCGCTGAGCGCCTGCACCGTGCTTGGCGATCCCGCGCTCTACATGACGGTCGTCAATCACTACGTCCTGTGCCTCGGCTCCGTCGTCGACTCGGCAAGCGAGCAGCAACTGGCCGCGGCGGACCTCGCTCAGGTGGTGGGCGCCCTGGAGAGCGGCTACCGCAAAGGGGTCTTCCTGGTCACCGAGATCGGCGATGCCAACAGCCACCTGGCGATCCGTACCACCGCTGAATTCGAGCCGCAGCGCGGAGAGTTCGTCCTGCGCACCCCGGACCCGGGCGCGGCCAAGTTCTCCGGTGTCGGCGTGCCCGGCAGGCCGCAGTCAGCCGTGGTGTGCGCCCGGCTGATGGTGGGGGGCAGCTGCCGGGGGGTCCACCCCTTCCTGGTCGACCTGTGCGACGAGCGA
Organism: Streptomyces sp. B15; assembly: GCF_018070605.1. NCBI lineage: Bacteria > Bacillati > Actinomycetota > Actinomycetes > Kitasatosporales > Streptomycetaceae > Streptomyces > Streptomyces sp. B15. The sequence goes on along the minus strand of NZ_JAGPXJ010000178.1, from coordinate 3,506 downwards.
CGCACCTCTCCCGGGGTGGAGATCTCCGGCGCCCTGGGCGTGGAGGCCCTGCCGCTGGAGTACGCGCTGGTGCGGTTCGACGGCGCGCGACTGCCCTACGACCGCTGGCTGCGCGGTACGGCACGGATCGACGCCGACGGGGCCTACCACGATCCACTCGGCGACGACCCCGACCGTGCGCTGCGGCGCACGCTGGACGTCGGCCGGCTGCTGTGGGCGACGGTGCCGTCGGCCGCCGCGGCGACCGCCCGCGCGTCCGCCGTCGCGGCGTTGCGCCACTCCCAGCACCGGCGCTCGCACGGTCGGCTCGCTCCGGAAGCGCCTGTGCTGGCCTACAGCACACAGCAGCGCGCGCTGTTCGGCGCGGCGGCGGAAGCGTTCGCCCTCAACTGCGCTGCCACCGCCGCGCTGGACATCTGGCAGCGGTCGCGGGACGCCCGCCCGGACGCCACCGCCGAAGCCGCCGAAGCGTCCCAAGGCGGCCGGGCGGCGGAAACGGCGTTCTCCCCGTGGGCCTCGGTCGACCGCCGGCTGTCCGCCTTCAAAGCACTTGCGGTGGACGGCGCGGCCCGGATCTCGGCCGAGTGCCGCCGCCGTTGCGGCGTCGCCGGACATCTCACCGTCAACCGGCTCAGCGGCTACGCGGGCTTCGCGGAGGCCTTCGACGCGGCCGGCGGCGACAACCGGCTCGTCCTGCTGGACCTCGGCCGTGCCCTGGCCGACGAGGCCGCACCCGCCGACGAGGCCCCTGCCGGCGGCTCTTCCCGGCCGGCCGACACCGACGACCCTGACTGGTGGCTGTCCGTGGTCGGAACGCTGGAACAGCGGCTGACGGCCGGCCTTCGGACCGCGCTCGAAGAAGGCCGTCAGCAGGGGCTGGAGGGCATGGACCTGTGGAACCCGCTGTTGGAGCGGACCCGTCAGCTGGGGCAGGTCCATACGCTCAGGCTCGCCGCGCAGTCCGTGGTCGACGCCGTGAGCGCGGCGCGTGGCCACGATCCGGCCCAACGGGCGCTGGTCGCCCTCTACGGCATCACACAAGCGCTGCGGCTGGCCGGACCGCTGCAATGGACGGGCGTGCTCTGCCGGGAGACCGCGGCCTCGCTGGAAGCGGCAGCCGACCGGCAGTGCACGCGCCTCGCGCCGTACCTGGACGAGGTCGCTGCCCGTCTGGCACCCCCCGAGACGCTCTGTGCCACCCCCTTGGCCGCGCCCGACTACGCGGCCGCGCTCCACTCCACCCTCACCCGGCCCGACGGAGGACGCTCGTGACCGGCACCTTCCCTTCTCCCACTTCGTCTCCCGCTTCCTCTCCCGCTGCCGCGGACGGTGCGGAGCGACCCCGTATCGGCGTACTCGGTATGGGCACCTATCTGCCCACCCGACAGCGCTCCAACGACGAGGTCGCACGCGCGACCGGAGTCAGTCCCGGCTGGATCGCCGAACGCACGGGCGTGCACAAGCGCCATACGGCCGCCCCGGACGAGGCCGCCTCCGACATGGCGGCGGCGGCCGTACGCTCCGCCGTGGCGGCGGCCGGGCTCGACACGGACCAACTGGACCTGCTGGTGCTGGCGACCTCGACCCCCGACGAACTGGGTCCGGCCACCGCCTGCCGGGTCCAGGCCCTCACCAAGGCACGCAACGCGGTCGCGCTCGACGTCAGCGCGGCCTGTTCGGGCTGGCTGTTCGCGGCCCGCGTCGCCCGTGACTACCTGGGCGCACAGGCCGGCCCGCGCCATGCGGTCGTGGTCGGCGTCGAGGCGTACTCGAAGTTCCTCGACCCCGCCGACCGGGCCACCGCCGTGCTGTTCGCCGACGGCGCCGCCGCCTCGGTGCTGGGCCCCGTCCCCGCCGAAGAGGGCTTCACCGACTTCCAACTCGGCTCCGACGGGGCCCTGGCCGACCATGTGCTGATCCCCGCCGGGGGAAGCCGGGCACCGGCGAGTGTCGGCACCCTGGCCGAGGGACGGCACACCATCCATATGGACGGGCGTGCCGTGCGGGACTTCATCGTCGAGATGTTCCCGGTCGTCGTCTCCGACAGCCTGGCCCGCAACGGGCTGCGCATGGACGACATCGACTCCTTCGTCACCCATCAGCCCAACCCCAGGATGCTGCGCTCGGTCGGCACGGCGCTGGGCATACCGCCAGGCCGGCTGCCGATCGTCGCGGACGAGGTGGGCAACATCGGCGCCGCCTCGACGCCCTTCGCCCTGGCCGCGGCGGCCGTGGACGGGCCGCTGCAGCGCGGGGACCGCATCCTCCTCGCCACCTTCGGAGCCGGCATGACATGGGGCAGCGCGCTGCTCACCTGGAGCGGTGCCCCCGTCATCCGCACCGCCCCCACCGCAGAACCCGAGGAAAGGAGCGCGCGGTGAACACCACACCCCGCACCACGGCCGAGGCCTTCCGACTCGACGGCGCGCGTGCCCTGGTGACCGGTGCGTCACGCGGTATCGGACGCGCCGTCGCCCTCGTGCTCGCCGACGCCGGAGCGGATCTGGCGCTGTCGGCGCGCAGCGAGGAGGCGCTGAAGGACACCGCGTCGGAGGTCGCCGACCGGGGACGGACAGCCGTGCCGGTACCCGGCGACTTCGCACAGGCCGCCGCTGCCGGAGCCGTGGTCGACGAGGCGGCCGACGCGCTGGGCGGGCTCGACGTCGTCGTGCACAACGCCGGCATGCTGCCCAGTGAACCCGACGGCACCCCGCGGCTCGCTCCTCTGCAGCACACCTCGCAGGAGGACTGGGACTCCGTGGTGACCGTCAACCTCAACGCGTCGGCCGCGCTGTGCCGGCACGCCCACCCGTACCTGGCCGCGTCCGACCGGGCCGGCCTCGTGCTGATGTCCTCGGTCGCCGGCGCGGTGGGCACCCCCATGATGGAGGCGTACGCGGCGACCAAGGCGGCGCAGATCTCCCTCGCCCGCAGCCTGGCCGCGGGCTGGGCGCGGGAGGGCATCCGCGTCAACGCGCTGTGCCCCGGGTGGACCCGCACCGACATGACCTCGTTCGCCTCGCGGACCGCTCCGCTCTCCGACTGGCTGATGGCGCACGTGCCGCTGGGCCGCTGGGCCGAACCGGAGGAAGCAGCCTGGGCCGCGTTGTATCTGGCCTCGCCCGCCGCGGCCTTCCTGACGGGTCAGGCCCTGCTGCTGGACGGCGGACTCTCGGTGCCCGACGGCGGCCTCGCGGGTATCCCCAAGCCCGCCTCACCCTTCGCCGAGGTGTGATCCGGTGACGGCCCCCCAGACCTTCTCGACCGACGGGCGTGCCACCGTCGTGTGCGGCATCGGCGCCTCGCTGCCTCCCCAGGTGCGGAGCAACGAGGACGTCGCGCACGACGGCGGGCTCGCCACCACCGACGCGTGGGTCCGCTCGCGTACGGGCATCGCCCGCCGCCGTCGGGCCGCAGCCGGAGTCGCCACCGGCGACCTGGCCGCCGCGGCGGGCCGGGCCGCGCTGGAATCCGCCGCCGCCCGCCCCGACATGCTGCTCCTGGCC